>JANLQT010000440.1:0-20818 GCA_031368035.1 Rhodobacterales bacterium
CCGACACCTTGATCTGTGCGTCGACACCTATAACCACGCCCGAAGGCTCAAGACCCTCAAGGGCCTCACACCAGCACAGTTCATCTGGAAAGAATGGCAGTCAAAGCCGGAACTCTTCTAAGAAGAACCGTGCATCTTGACCTCGGGACTATACACCTAATATTCAGACTGCACATGGTGAAACTCTGCGCCTGTGCGGCGATACATGCAAGCATTTGCCGGGACTCTCCAACGCCAGATCTGCTAGCCTGTGGCAAACAATAAGGACGCGATCATGCCTGCCTATTTCATCTGCACGATGTCGATCCACGACCCCGACACCTATCGCAAATACACGGCTTTGACGCCCGCCACCCTTGCGCGGCATGGTGGCAACTTTCTGACGCGGGGAGATGAGGTGATCACCGCCGAGGGGCCGACCTTTACCGACCGCATGGTGATCATCCAGTTTCCTGACAAAGCCGCTGCGCTGGCCTGGTACAACGACGCCGACTACCAAAGTGCTTCGGCGTTTCGCAGAGCCTCGTCCACCGGCCGGATGATCCTGCAGGAAGGCCGCGACAACAGCACCAACCCCGATCCGAAGATCTGACCGATGGATCTTCAGCTGAACGGCAAGACGGCGCTGGTATTCGGGGGATCGCGGGGTCTTGGCCGAGCGATCGCATCGGAACTGGTGGCAGAAGGGGCGCGGGTTGTCATTGTGGCGCGGGATGCTGCACGGGTTGCACAGGTGGCGGCAGACATTGGCTGCTTTGGGCTGCCGGGTGATCTGTCAAGCCCAGGCGCGGGGCGGGTGCTGGTGGAGCAGGCGGCAAAGCTGCTGGGGCGGATGCCGGACATTCTGGTCACGAACACAGGCGGGCCGCCGATGGGCAGTTTTGCCGACATCACCGCGCAGGCGTGGCAGACCGGGTTTCAGAACCTGTGGCTGAGTGCGGTGGACAGCATGCAGGCCGTGCTGCCCGCGATGCGGGCAAACCGCTGGGGGCGCATCCTTGCGGTGACATCGGTTGCGGCGAAGGAACCGCAACCGGGGCTGGTGATCTCGAACGGGTTGCGGGCAGGGTTGTTGGGGCTGGTCAACACCTTGGCGCGTGAGGTGGCGGGCGATGGCATTACGGTGAACGCCTTGTTGCCCGGCTATACCAACACCGACCGCATGGCGGAACTGGGGGTCGATGACGCCACGATGGGGCCGAAAATCCCCGCAGGCCGCTTGGGAAATCCGGCGGAATTTGCCGCACTGGCGGCGTTTCTGGCCTCGGGTCGGGCGTCATACATAACAGGGCAGGCCATTGCCGTTGATGGCGGCCTTTTGCACGCAATCTAACGAGCTGCCATGTCGCGCCCCGCATTCGCCGATTGGTTGGACCACACCAACACCGTGACGCAGACCTTGCTGTCTGCCGGGCAGATCCTTGGTCTTCGGCGTCGTGGCGAAGTCCCAGCCCGCCCCCCGGTTGCGGCACCCAACCCGTGTCCCCGTGACGCGCTGGCCGGGTTGGTCAAAGCGACCCCAGCTTCTCGATATCCAGGTGGATCGGCGCACCGGCGAGTGAGTCTGCGCAAGCCGGCCAAGCCCCGCGCGCCGGAGCCAGCGCTTGGTAAGGATCAGGCCAGGCGACATAGTTGCGCTCCGGTACCCTGAAGCTGATCTCTACATATTCGGCGGGGTCGTCCCCGGCGAAGCGGATGCGCTGGACCGTGGCGGCCAGCCGGTCCTGATCCCAATCCACCCGTTTCGGCAGACCGGCGACGATGGTGAAATCGCCCTCATCAAAGCGCACCGTGCCGGTATCCTTGCCCGAGGCGCCGCGCACCTCGGCGGCACGGGTGGCGGCCGAAGCACCAACTACGAAATCGCCATCTGATGGTCTTGATGGGACGCGGTTCACCCGCCAACGCAAAAGGACCCCGCTTTTCAGGGGGACTCATCAAACGTTGAGGTGGCGTTGAGGTAAAACAGCGAGTGCTATACACAAGTGTTTTTGTCGAATTCTAACCATTTGGAAAGGTTATGGAATTTGGTTGCGGGGGCAGGATTTGGCTTATGCCGAACTCGAGACAGAATTTCCGGCAACACCAAACAACAGCACCGAAACTCGATGGCACGAGGACTGTTTTGTCACGACAGTGGCATGGGATGAACCTAGACAGCCACCCTGCCCCGCTCAAGCGGGTTTAGTCTTACAATGCCCCCTGCACGCCTCAAGGGGCCTTCCTTTGACGCTGCCACATGGGGCAAAGTGCCCGGTCTTCGGGGAAGCGGTCAGGAACCTTGGCTTCCGCCCCGAAATGCGCCCTTAAAGCGGCAGAACCCGCGAGTACTTCACCTGCCCCAGTGCAAAGCTTGATTCGATCGACTTGACGCCTTCAACCTGAGTCAACCGGTCACGCAGAAACGTCTCATAGGTGCTGAGATCGGCGCAGACGACCCGGACCAGAAAATCGTGCTGGCCCGTCATCAGATAGCACTCCATCACCTCGGGCCAGGCCGAGATCGCCTTGGCGAAGCGGTCCAGTTCCGTCGCGCGCTGGCGTTCCAGCTTGATCGAGATGAACACCGACACCGGCAGCCCGACCCGAGCCTGATCGACCACGGCGCTATAGGCGCTGATGACACCGTTGTCCTCCATCTGCCGGATGCGGCGCAGGCAGGGCGAGGCGGATAGTCCGACCCGCTCGGCAATCGCCTGTACGGTCATCCTTCCGTCTTCCTGCAGGGCGCGCAAGATCCGGCGATCGGTTTCGCTCAACTCGACTTTGGCGAAAGTCATCAGTTTTATCCCACTAATCGCATGAATCATGCCAAGATTGATCTATTTATGGCACAAATAGACGAAATCTGCCGGTCACGCCATGGCATTGTGGACTTGCGCTTGGCAGCGCGCGGGAGGGACAGCGATGGATGCTTCAAGTCCGGACAACACCGATCTTGATGTGGTGCGGCGTCTGGAATTGCTGACCGCCCTGATGCGCAAGACGCTTTGGTTGTCGAACTGGTTGATCCACCACGCCAACCACATCCGGCCCAACGACAGCGGCGTGAAGGTCGGCGGCCATCAGGCCTCGTCCGCCTCGCTGACGGCGATCATGACGGCGCTGTATTTCGCCGTGCTGAAGCCCGAGGACCGGATCGCCGTCAAGCCGCATGCCGCGCCGGTGTTTCACGCCATTCAATATCTGTTCGGCAAGCAGAGCCTGGACAAGCTGAAGGCCTTCCGTGCCTTTGGCGGCGCGCAGTCCTATCCGTCGCGCACCAAGGACACCGACGATGTGGACATCTCGACCGGTTCGGTCGGACTGGGTGTCGCCTTCACGGCCTTTGCCTCGCTGGTGCAGGATTACATCAGGGCCAAAAGCTGGGGAAAGTCGGTGCCCGAGGGGCGGATGATTGCACTGGTGGGCGATGCCGAACTCGACGAGGGCAATGTCTATGAGTGCCTGCTGGAAGGCTGGAAACACGGGCTGCGCAACACCTGGTGGATCATCGACTACAACCGGCAAAGCCTGGACGGGGTGGTGCGCGAGGGGCTTTACGACCGCATCGAGGCGATCTTCCGTGCCTTCGGCTGGGATGTCGTCACCTTGAAATACGGCGTCCTTCAGCGCCAGGCATTTGCCGAACCCGGCGGGGCGCGTCTGAAGGCATGGATCGATGCGTGCCCCAATGCGGTCTATTCCGCGCTGCTGTTCCGGGGCGGCGCGGCATGGCGCGAAAGGCTTCTTGAGGAAATCGGCGACCTGCCCGAGGTATCCGCCCTGATCACTCGCCGCAGCGACACCGAATTGGCCGGGCTGATGGGCAATCTGGGCGGACATTGCCTGCCCTCGCTGCTGTCTGCCTTCGAAGGGGTGACCGGCGACCGTCCGTCTGTGTTCATCGCCTATACCGTGAAGGGCTGGGGCACGCCGCTCGCCGGGCACAAGGACAATCACGCGGGCCAGATGACCGAAGCCCAGATCGTGAGCCTGCGCGAGACCATGAACATTGCCGAGGGCCGCGAATGGGAGAAGTTCGAGGGGCTTGGCCTTGCGCCGACCGCCCTGCAGGCCTTTCTGGACGCCGCGCCCTTCAACCAAGGCGGCTCGCGGCGGCATCGAGCGGGCCAGGTAGCGGGGATCGGGCCGCAGTTCCTGTCCGACAAGACTGTCTCGACGCAGGCCGCTTTCGGCAAGATCCTGGATGCCATCGCCAAGACGGACAGCGCGCTGGCCGAACGCATTGTGACCACCTCGCCCGATGTGACGGTTTCGACCAACCTGGGTCCCTGGGTCAACCGGCGGCACCTGTTCGCCCGGGGCGAGCGGAGCGACGTGTTCCAAAGCGAGCATATCCCCAGCACGCAGAAATGGCGCTTTGCGCCCGAGGGGCAGCATCTGGAACTGGGCATTGCCGAGATGAACCTGTTCCTGCTGCTTGGCGCGGCGGGCTTAAGCCATTCCCTGTTCGGCCAGCGCCTGCTGCCCATCGGCACACTGTATGATCCGTTCATCTCGCGAGGGCTCGATGCGTTGAACTATGCCTGCTATCAGGATGCGCGGTTTCTGCTGGTGGCAACGCCTTCGGGCGTGTCGCTGGCCGGAGAGGGCGGTGCGCATCAGTCCATCGCCTCGCCGCTGATCGGCCTTAGTCAGGACGGGCTTGCGGCGTTTGAACCCGCCTTCGCTGACGAACTTGCGATCATCATGGACTGGGCCTTCGACTACATGCAGCGCGATGGCGAACGCGTGTCGGACAATGCCGCCTGGCCGCGCGAAGCCTCGGGCGGGTCGGTGTATCTGCGGCTGTCCACCCGCCCGCTGGAACAGATCCCGCGCCCGGCCGATGCGGCGTTTTCCAGTGCCATCCTGCAAGGCGGCTATTGGCTTAAGCCGCCCGAACCGGGATGCGAGGTCGTCATCGCCTACCAAGGCGTCCTGGCCAGCGAAGCCATCGCCGCCGCCGGACTTCTGGGCGGCGACCGGCGCAATGTCGCGGTGCTGGCCGTCACCTCGGCCGACCGGCTGAACGCGGGCTGGCATGGCGCGCAGAGGGCGCGGCGGGCGGGTGATCCCGAGGCGAGTTGCCATGTCGAACGGCTGCTGACACAGGTGCCCAAGGGTTGCGGGTTGGTGACGGCGATCGACGGCCATCCGGCCACGCTCGGCTGGCTTGGCGGGGTGCTTGGCCAGCGTACGAGCACGCTGGGGGTCGAGCAGTTCGGCCAGACCGGCAGCGTCGCGGACCTGTACCGGCATTTCGAGATCGACGCGCAGGCGATTGCCGCCGCCGCCCGTGCCTTCCTTCCGGCACGGCGCTGACCGAGTCAGACCCGGTATTTCTCGATCACGGCCCGGTCCATTTCGATGCCGAATCCCGGCCCCGAGGGCACGGCATAATAGCCGTTGTCAAATTTGGAACGGTTGGCCACCAGCGCATAGAACATCGGGTCGCGGTCGCGGTGAAACGTTTCCATGTAGGTGCCGTTGGGGATCGAGGCCAGAAGATGGGCCGAGACCTGTGGTTCCTCGTGATGGCCCATCTGGACCGTGAAGGCCTGTGCCAGTGCCGCGACGCGGCGCCATTCCGTCGGCCCACCGCTCCAGCTCGCGTCGAAATTGCACACGTCGATCGACCCGCTCATCATCAGATCGCGGCAGCCGGCCCGGCTGATCTCGCTTTGCCCGGCGCAGACCGGAATCCCCATCAAGTTACGCGCCGCCGCTAGGTCCAGCCGGTCATTCTGCCAATGCACCGGCTCTTCGAACCAGCGGATGTTCAGATCCTGGGTGTAGCGTGAGAATTCGACCGCTTGCCGCAGGCTCCAGCCCTGATTGGCGTCCACCATCAAGTGAAACTCCGGCCCGCCGCCGTCCCGCGCCGCCCGTACCCGTTCAGCATCTTCCTTCGGAGAGCGCCCGCCCACCTTGAACTTGCAACCGGCATAGCCGTCGCTCCGGATCTGCTCCATTTCCTTGGCGAAATCGAGCAGCGTCTTGCCCTCTTCGTAATAGCCGGCGATGCAGGTGACCGGCAGCTTGTCGGCATAGCCGCCCCAAAGCTTGTAAAGCGGTGCGTCCAGCGCCTTGCCCACCGCGTCCCACAGCGCGCTGTCCACGCAGGCCTGCGCGCACATCGCCAGTTTGCGGTCGCGCAGGATGTTGGTCGAAGGCTTGCGCATCTTCTCCCAGCAGCCTTCGATGTTGAAGGCGTCCATGCCGATCAGCATCGGCTGGATCTCGTCCAGGATGATCTTCACCACCTCGCCCTGGGTCTCGAACTCGTCGCCGTTGTAGATCTCGCCAATGATCCCGGCCGAGGTATAGACCCGCGTGATGATGGTGCAGCGATGCGTCATGAAGTAGTTGCTGCCGCGAAACGTCTTGGGCAGCGGCATTTCCAGCGCCACGCATTCGATTCGTTCGATCTTGAGCTGGGAAACCATAACGAGCACTCACCCGTTGGATTTTAAATCGTTTCCAAAACTAATCACAGCCATCCCGGAAGGTCAAGCGCGCGCCAAACGGCAGCGTTCGCGCACGCCCCTCGCGTCACAAGAGGAAAGCATCTATAAGAGGTTGATAGGCGACAGGGAGCCGATCTGACACGATGCACAAGAGCGACCTCAAGTCGACAACGATCCGCGATGTGGCGAGCGCTGCAGGGGTCTCTGTCGGAACCGTTTCACGCAGTCTTAACGCACCGGATTCGGTTCGGCCTGTTACGCTCGCCAAGGTGCGCGCGGCGATTTCCTCGCTTGGCTTCCAGCCCGACAGCCGAGCGCAGAACATGCGGCGGCGCAACACCATGACCATCGGCTTCGTGGTCGATGACATCGCCAACCCCTGGCACGCCAGTTCCTTTAAGGCCGCCGACACGGTACTGCGCGAAAAGGGCTATTCGCTGTACCTCGTCAACACCAATGGCCGTGCGGTTGACGAAGCGAGCGCGGTCGACATGCTGCAGCATGGCCGCGCCGATGGTCTGATCATGACCATCAACAACGAGCAGGACCCGCGCACCCTGAAACGGCTTGAGGAATTGCGTATCCCCTCAGTCCTCTTGGACCGCGACATCCCGCTGGAAATCGATGCGGTGCTGACCGACCACGCCACCGGCATCGCACAGGCCACGCAGTATCTGATGGGGCTTGGCCACGCGCGCATCGCCCTGATCACGGCGGGCAGCGACATCCGTCCGGGACGTGAGCGTGTGCGCGGCTTTGTCGAGGCCTTCACCCGCCGCGGCCTGCCAGTGCCGCAGGACCTGATCCGCTCGCAAAGTCTGTCGGCCGAGTTCGGCTTTCGTGAGGCGACGATGTTGATGAGCCTTGCCGACCCGCCGACCGCAATCATCGCTGCCGGCAACCGCATTCTGGTGGGGGTGCTGCGCGCCTTCCAGCAGCGTGGCATCTCGGTGCCCGGCGACATTTCCCTGATCGGCTGTGACCGGTCCGATGTCGCGATGGTCTATCCCGGCCCGATCACCATCATCGACCGTGACGTCGACGAGATCGGCCGCACCGCCGCGCAACTGCTGCTGGAACGGCTGGAGCGGGTGGTGGACCGCCCGGCGCAGCGCATCATGTTTCCGACGCGGCTGATCCTCGGCGGGTCCTGCGTCGCGGTCAGCAGCTGACCTATTGACCCGCCGCGATGCGGTTGGTCCGGCGAAGCCGCTGATACTTGATCAGTTGGTCCAGCGCCACCGCCAGCACAATCACCGCGCCGGTCACAAAGGTGGACCAGGTCGCATCGATGCCGAAAAAGATCAGACCGGAACTGATCACCTGAATGATCAGCATGCCCACCACCGCCCCGATGATCGTGCCATAGCCGCCTGACAGGGGTGTGCCGCCGATAATCACGGCAGCGACCACCACCAGCACAAAGTCCGACCCCTCGATGGGATCGATGGCACCGCGAAAGCCGACATACATTGCCCCCGACATCCCGCAGATCGCCCCCATCAGGACCAGGGTCTGCAGCCGCACCAGACCCGTCGGGATGCCGGCGAGCCTGGCCGCATCCGGGTTTGATCCGACCGCCTGCACCCGGTAGCCAAATCGGGTGCGGTGCAGCACGAAATGCAGCACGACAGCAAGCACCACAAAGATGATCCCCGCGACCGGCACGACCCCGAACAGCCGCAGCTTGAAGAAAGTGAAGAACGAGCTTGAGGTATCCGAAGGCACGATGGCGCGACTTTGGTTCATGATCAGCGACAGACCCTGAAACATCGAATATGTGCCCAGGGTGACGATGATGGCCGGCAGCCGCAGACCGACCGCAATCACCCCGTTCACCAGCCCCAGCCCCGCCCCCCAGACCACCCCGCCCGCCCCTGCCAGCCACGGGTCCAACCCGTTGACCATCATCACAGCCGAGAACACCGCCGAGAAATTGAAGATCCAGCCGACCGACAGGTCGATCTCTCGGATCGCCAGCAGAAACACCATGCCGACCGCCAGCATCCCGAGGAAAGTCGAATTACTGAGCAACGAGAACAGGTTGATCGGGTTCAGAAAGCGCGGCCGCGCCAGCCCGATGATGGCCAGCATGACCAGAAGGGCGATGATCACCCCCACTTCTTCGGGAAGGTGAAAGCGCGTACGGCGTTGCGAAGCGGGTTCGGTCACGGGGCAGCCCTGTCTGTTTGCGGTGTTTCGGGCCATTCGCCGGTGTTGACCAGATGCAACACGGTCCGACTGTCGAGCGATGCGCCGGACACCTCTCCGACCAGCCGGCCCCGGTAGACGACGAGGATGCGGTCGCACAGGCCGATGAGTTCGGGCAGTTCGGTCGAACTGAACAGAACGATCCCGCCGTTCGCACTCATCTGCCGGATCAATCCGTAAATCTCGCGTTTGGCGCCCACGTCCACGCCCCGAGTCGGGTCCTCCAGCAGGAAGACGCTGGGCCCGATTTCCAGCCATTTGCCGATGACGACCTTTTGCTGGTTGCCGCCCGACAGCGAGTTGGCCTGCACCAGCGCCGATTCCGCCTTGATCCGCAGCGCCTCGATCTGCCGCTGCGCCCGTTCCAGCGCGCGGCCTGGCAAGAAGGTCAGCGGGCTGTCATTGCGCGCACCCACCGCCACGTTCGAGATGTTGAACAGGATCGACTTTTGCAGCATCAGCCCGTCCTTGCGCCGGTCGGCGGGCACCATGCAGATGCCGCGGCGCGCCGCCTCGGTGGGGCTGCGTGGCAGTGCCTTCTCGTCGGGAAAACGCCCCGTCCCCTTTAGCGCATGGCGCGTGCCGAACAGCACCGCCAGAAGATCGCCGACGCCCGAGCCTTCCAGCCCCGCCAACCCGACGATCTCGCCCGACCTTGCGGCAAAACTGACATCGCGCAGCCGCCCCACGCTAAGGTTCGTGACGGTCAACTGCCGTTCCGTGATGCCATCCTTGATCGGCAGTGGCGGGGGAAACAGGGCCTCGCGCTGCTGTCCGATCATGCCTTCGATGACCTCGGCAATGCTGAGATCAGCGGTGCGCGCCGTTCGCGTGTCGCGCCCGTTGCGTGTGATGGTGATGCTGTCGGAAATCGCGAAAACCTCCTCAAGCCGGTGCGAGACGTAAAGCACGGT
Organism: Rhodobacterales bacterium; assembly: GCA_031368035.1. Taxonomy (GTDB): domain Bacteria; phylum Pseudomonadota; class Alphaproteobacteria; order Rhodobacterales; family Rhodobacteraceae; genus Stagnihabitans. The sequence goes on from JANLQT010000440.1 coordinate 9,578, forward strand.
GATGCCTTGGGTCTTGAGCGTGTCCAGCACACTGAACAGGCGTTCGGTTTCGGTCCGATTGAGCGCGGAATTTGGCTCGTCGAGGATCAAAAGCCGGGGCTTTTCGATCAGCACGCGGCACAGTTCCACCAATTGCTGCTCGCCGATGCTCAGCCGGGCCAAGGGTGCGCGCAGGTCCACGTTCAGACCCAGCCGGTCCAGAAGGGCACGGCTTTGGTCTTCCATGGCGCGCAAGGAAATCAACCCGCCCCGGGTCGGCTCGCGGTTCACGAACAGATTGGCCAGGACCGAGCGTTCCGGAAACAGGCTCAGTTCCTGATAAACAATGCCGATGCCGAGATTGCGCGCCGTGTTGGGGCTGTCGATGCGGATCGGTTTGCCTTCCAGAAGGATCTCGCCGCTGTCGGGTGCAACGGCGCCCGCCAGCACCTTCATTAGGGTCGATTTGCCCGCCCCATTCTCGCCGACCACCGCGTGGATGTGGCCGGGTTCGACAGCAAGGTTCATATCGGCCATGGCGACAACGCCGCCATAGCGTTTGACCAGATGTCTGACCTCGATCAGCGGGGCGCTCGCCACCAACAGCGTCTCCTCAACACAAGGGCGGCCCGGTGCGGGCCGCCCGGTTCGGCGCGTTTGGATCAGCTTACTCGGATTCGGCCGAGATCGGCTGCGGCGCCGCGTTCAGCACCTCGGCCGTCAGCGAGTCGGCCCAGGGCTTGTAATAGGCCGCCGTCGCCGCCGGATCGGCCGCCAGCTTCTGCGCCTCGTCAAAGCTGATCGGCGTCAGGCCGTTGCCCATGTCCACCTTGTCGGCGGTAACGATCTGCGCGCCAGCGTTGAAGAAGCCCGCGCCCAGGGTCTTGCCGTTCTTGACGGCGTTCACCAGCAGCGCGATCGGCAGATAGCCCTGCACATAGGCGCTTTGCCCGATGGTCACATAGGCATGGCCTTCCTTGATCGCCTTCAGGTTCAACTCGGTCAGGTCATAGCCGCCGGCCACGAACTTGTCGCCATTGGCGGCGTTCAACTGGCCAAGGCTTGTGATGTCCGGCGCGCAAAGCCCGATCAGCGCCACCGCATCCGGGTTTGCCGCATAAAGCTGTTCCCACCGGTTGTAGTTCTCGACCGCCGAGACCTTCACGTCGAAGGGCCCGACCACCGTCAGCCCCGAGGCCGCAGCAAGGGATTCCATCACGCCTTTGGCGCGGTTCTCCAGCACCGGGAAGCCGGGGAAGCAATTCCCGAGGATCACCGTTCCGGTGGCCGAGTTGCCACCCAGCTTCTCCACGATCATCTTGCCCAGCACCCGGCCGCTTTCGACCGATTTCTCACCGACATAGGGGGCATTCACCGCCTGGCTGAGCAGGTTGTACTGCACCAAAGGCACGCCCGCCGCCACGATGTCGTTCAGCGCGCTGGCCATGGATTCGCCGGGAACCGAAGTGGCGATCCCCTTGGCGCCGGCGTTGACGAAGTTCTGCACCAGCTTCAACTGGCCTTCCGGGGCGCCGCCGGCCTGTTGCGCGACCTGAAGCGTCACGCCCAGATCCTTGGCCGCCTGCTGCGCGCCATCGATGATCTGTTGCACGAACGGATCACCTTGCGCATGGGTCACGAAGGCATAGGTGTCCTGGGAAAAGGCGGAAGACACGCCCAGCGTCGCCGCCAGGGCGCCGCCCAGAAGCGCAGTAGTCCACTTGCGATTGGTCATGGTTTCCCTCCCTGGGAAGTGTGTGTTGCCGGCCGCCGTATCAGCCGCCGGTCCTTGCCTTCAAATGGCGGTCAATCCGCCGTCGACGAACATGAAAGACCCCGTCATGTAAGAGGCGTCGTCCGAGGCCATGAACGCGATGGCGCCCGCCACCTCATGCGGCTCGGCCCCGCGCCGCAGCGGGATCTGGTTGATCTGCCATTCGTAGACCTTCGGGTCCGCCACCAGCTCGCGCACGATCTGGGTCAGCGTGAACCCCGGCACCACGACATTGACGCGGATGCCGTCCTTGGCGTGGTCCACCGCCATCACCCGTGACAGGGCATGCACCCCGCCCTTGCTGGAGCCATAAGCGACATTGGCCGGCGTGCAGCCCGACATGCCGGTAGGTGAGCCGGTCAGCACCACCGCCCCCTTGCCCGCAGTGGCCTTGATGGCGCGGATGCCGTGCTTGCAGGTCAGATACATGCCGGTAAGGTTGATCCCCACCATCTCGTCCCAGACCTCCTTGGGCAATTCGTCCACTGCCCGGTCGCGCGCGCCCGAAAAGATCGCTGCGTTGGAACAGACGATATCGACCTTGCCAAAGGTCTTCAGCACCTCGGCATAGGCCGCCTCCACCTGCGCCTCTTCGCGCACATCGACGGTCACCGCGATGGCCTGCCCGCCAGCGGCGCGGATCGTCTCGGCAGTGCCCTCTGCGGCGGCCGCGTTCCAGTCGAAGATGCCAAGCTGGCAGCCCTCCTCGGCCAGACGGATTGCCGCGGCCTGGCCGATGCCTGCGCCAGATCCGGTAACGACCGCCGTTTTCCCCTTGAGGCCCCGCATCCGCGCACTCCCCTGCCAAACGTCTTCGCAAAATGATAACGTTTCTAATTGAGTCGTCAAGGATTCTGCAAACAGCCTGCTTATGCAAGAAAACCCGGGCTGAATATCGTTTTCATTTATCGAAACGATTCGATGGCAAGCCTAGGCGCGGTGCGCGTTCTCAAGCCCGATGATGTCGCTGGCCAGTTGCTCGACATGGCCGAAATCCCGCACGAACAGCGGGCGCGACAGCCGCCCGGCCGAGGCGACGCGGACCGTGTCTGCGGCCTCATAGACTTCCAGCACTTCGGTGCAGAAGATCACCACCGCATTGCCCGCGCTGGCGTAGTCGCGCAGCAGCCGGTAGATCTCGGCCTTGCTGTGGATATCGACGCCGCGGGTCGGTTCCTCTAGCAACAGGAGCTTGGGCGCGCAGTTCAGGGCCTGCGCGATCGCGACCTTCTGCTGGTTGCCGCCCGACAGCGAGCGGATCGGCTGGGTCGTGCTGCCGGTCTTGACCAGAAAGCGCTTCACCGCCTCCCGGGCAAGGGTCTTCATAGCCTTGGTCTTCAAAAGGAACGCCGCGCCCGCGATCTGCGGCCGGCCGAGGCGAACGAGCAGGTTCTCTCCGACCGAGAAGTTGGAATACAGGCTCTCCTGCCGCGTCGCGGACACATAGGCGGTCAACGCATCCAGCGCCGCGGATCCAGTCCTGCTCTCGATTTCAACCTCGCCGCTGCACCGCTCCAGCCCTGCGAGCGAGCGCAAAAGCTCTCGCGCGCCAGAGCCTTCGACGCCGAACAGGGCCACGATCTCGCCGGGCCGCCCCTCGAACTCGATGCCCGAAAAAGCCCAGCGGTGGGTCCAGTCCCGCGTGCGGAACACGGGCTTGGCGCCGGCGGTATTCAGCGGGCCCTGCCCCCTTGCCTGAGTTTCGGTCAGCACGGCTTCGGTCACCAGTTGGCGCGCGATGCTGTCTTCCGTGAGTCCCGCGCCCTCCAGAATGGCCCTCACCTTGCCGTCACGCACCACGGCCACGCGCTGGCAATGCGTCACGAAATCGGCCAGCCGGTGCGTGACCAGAACGACGATCTTTCCCGCCCGCGCCAGCTTCTTCATCTCAAGGAACAGCTCGTCCGATTCCGCTGCCGTCAGGGCAGAGTTCGGTTCGTCGAACAGGAACACCTTGCAATCGCGCGCCACCGCCCGCGCGATTTCCGTGCGCTGCTGGATCGCCAGCGAGCAATTTTCCAGCGCCCGGTCCTTGACCGCACCGATCCCCAGCGTCTCCATCACCGCCGCATCGGCGGCACTCAGGACCGGGCGCCTGTTGGACCCGCCCTCGCGGCCGACCATGACGTTTTCCGCGACCGTCAGGTTGGGGAAAAGCTGCGGTTCCTGATGCACGACGGCCACCGCCTGCCATTCGTCTGCAGGGGACCAGGGCCTTCCGTCGAAGGTCAGGGTGCCGCTGGTCGGGCGTTCCTCGCCCGCGATCATGCGGACCAGGGTCGATTTGCCCGCCCCATTGGGACCCGCGACACCAAAGATTTCACCAGGCCGCAGATCCAGATCAAGTCCGGCCAGCGCGACCGTGGCACCGTAACTCTTGGTGATGCCCCGTAGCGAGATGCCGGTGGAAGCGGCCATGGTCATGCGTTGCGGCTTTTGCGAAGCTTGATCAGGAACTGGTCCAGCGCCACCGCGCCGACGGTGACCGCGCCAAGGAAGATCTGCTGCACATGCGCGCCCGGCGACAGGATCGACAGGCCCAGTTGCAACTCGGCCAGCAAGAGGGCTCCGCCGAGCGTCCCGATCACCGTGCCCTTGCCGCCTGACAGGCTGGCGCCGCCAATGATCACCGCAGCGAAAACCGGGAAGGTTTGCGACAGGCCGGTGTTGGGCTGGCTGGTCTGGATGAAGGAAAAGTCGAGTATGCCGGCGATGGCCGCCAGAACCCCGCACAGGATGAACGCTGTCACCTTGTAGCGCCGCACCGGCAGCCGCGCGAGGTGGGCGGCGACCGGATTGCCGCCAATGGCCATCAGCCGGAAGCCGAACAACGACCGGTGCAGCAGGATCGCCACGACGATGGCGATGGCCAACATCCACACCACTTCCAGCGACAGCTGGTATAGCCCGATCGGTTGGGTCAGGCCGACGAAGAAGGCCAGTTGGTCTTCAGGCACCGTTACGCCGGGCGGCGGATAGGCGGGGTTGAACGTGCCGGTGTTCGACACCCACAAGGTCACGCCATACAAAAGATTATAGCTGCCCAGCGTCACGATGAACGAGGGAATCTTGAAACTGGTGACCAGAATTCCGTTGAACAGTCCGACCAGCGCGCCGATCAGGATGGCCAAGGGGATGGCCAGCCCGACATGCACCCCGTACACGATCCACATCACCGCCAGCGCATTGATCGCCAGCCCATAGGTGGCCCCGAACGACAGGTCGATCTCGCCCACCACGATCACCAGCGTCAGCCCCAGCGCCATGATCGCCACCGAACTCAGTGAGCGCAAGACCGAGGCACCCATGTTCAGATTGGCGATGTTGGGGTTGATGGCGATGAAAATCAGCGCGACGACGACGATGGCGGCGAACAGACCGCCGATCCGCAGCGCGATATCGAGCGTGGCCCGCCCAGCGCTGGACACCGATGTGCGTTGTCCGGCGGCGGAAGGGGTCTCGGTCTCGGTCATGTGTTCCTCTTGGAAATCAAAGGGGGCGAGCCGTGCTGTCACGGCTCGCCCGTAAAGGGGCCTGTCCTTATTGGCCCATTGTCGCTGCAAGTTCCTTGCGCGCCTGCTCGACACCGTCCGCCATGACCGGCTTCAGCGTCTGGGTGTTGGCAAGGATCTCGCCGTTCTTCAGGAAGACCGCGCAGGCTACCGCGCCGAACCCGGCCTGATCCGGCCAGCGCTGGTCAAGCAAAGCGACCTGGGTGCCCTTCTCGATCGCGTCCAGTTGCCCCAGCGAAGAGTTCCAGCCGATGGTGAACACCTTGCCGGTCAGCCCAAGGCTTTCGATCGCCTTGTCGGCATGTTCGGCGCCGATGTCCACGTTCTGGATGAACTGCACGTTCGGGTTGGCGGTCAGGAACGACCGGTAGGTGTCATAGGTCTGCCCCGGCTCAAAGCTGGTGTTCAGCCCGTTGGCCTCGGTGGTCACGAACGTCGCGTCCGGGATCGCCGCCATGATCGTGTCATGGAAGCCTTTCATGCGCCCTTGGGCCCAGAACTGCGTGGGATCGCCGCCCGACACCGCAAAGACCTTCAGATCCTTGCCGTTGTCCTTCATCCACTTCAGCACGACATTGGCGGCATAGGCGCCTTCCTTGTCCGGGATCTGGGTGAAGTTGGTGAACTCATGCCCGTTCGAGCTGACGCCGGCGGTAAACACCGGAATGCCCTGATCCATCAGCTTGTTGGTGATGGCGGTCATCGCGTCCGAGCTGACCGGCTCGATCCCGACACAGTCCACTTCGCCCGCGGCCAGTTTGGCTTCGATCTGCGAGACCTGCTGGTTGGCATCGTTCTGCACTGGCGCCACGGCGGCGCAGTTCAGTGGATAGATGCCTTGCGCCATCTTGCAGCCCATCTCGGCGCCCGCGGCATATTGCGGCGAGAACAGTGGAATGCCCGAGGCCTGATACGAGAACAGATAGTTGATCGGCTCTCCGGCGGCGATCTTGGCCGCGATCCGGTCCGCCAGCTTGAAGGTGCCCCAGTCGCGCACGACGGTCAGCGGCGCGCCTTCCACCTTTTCGCCGGTCAGCGGGATCTGGCTTTCCTGGGCCCAGACAAGGCCCGTCGACAGCATGGTGCAGCCTAAAGCTGCGATCATGCCGTATTTGAATGACTTTTTCACGATTTCCTCCCTTGGTGACGAAGTCCGTTCAGTCTTTGTGAGGTGCGTTAAAGTCTGGCGAGCACCTTCTCGCTTCGATATCCCTCGACGACCTCCTCGATCACCTCGATGCCGAGGCCCGGCCCGGTGGGCGGGTACATCCAGCCATCGACATGGTCGAACGGCTTGGTGACGAGGTCGTGCTGCATTGAATTGCGCAGCGGCTTCAACTCGAACAGCTTGCAGGCCGGCGAGTTGAACGAGATGGCAAGGCTGGCCGCCGTGACGATGGCCGAGGACCAGGCATGGGCATTGGCTTGCCTGCGGTAGAACTCACAGCGCTCGGTGATCTTCTTGAACCCGGTGATGCCCTCGGCCCGGCCCGGATCGACGCCGATAACGTCCACGGTCCCGGTGGCGATCACCCGTTCGAACTGCTCCAGCGTCCATTCGCGCTCGCCATAGGCGATGCGCGTCGTGGTCTTGGCGCGCAGGTTGGCATAGCCTTCCGGGTCCCAGGCGCCAAGCGGCTCCTCGATCCACGCGAGGTTGTAGGGCTCCATCGCCACGGCCCGGCGCACCGCATCGGTCACGTCCCAGCGGATGTTGATGCCATTGTCGATCATCAACATCTTGTCGCCAAGGACCTCGCGCATCGCCTTCACATAAGCGACGTCGCGGTCATGGTTGTACCCCAGATTGGCATTGCCGCGCTTGCCAAAGCCGGTCTTCAGACCCTGCAGCCCGGTCGAGACCCATTCGGCGGTCTCCTCTGCCATTTCCTCGATGGACTCGAAATGTCCATGGCACGAGGCGATAGCCGGCAGCCGCTCATGTGCGGGTCCACCCAGCAGGTCCAGCACGCTACGTCCCAGCGCCTTGCCCTTCAGATCCCACAGCGCGATGTCGATGGCCGATATCGCATAGGACGCGATGCCGCCGTGATAGCCGTACCACCATGCTTGCTGCTTGTTCTGCCGCCACAGCGTTTCAGTTTGCACCGGGTCCTTGCCGATCAGGTTGGGTGCCATGCCCTCGATGATCGCCTTGGTGGCAAAATTGGCCTCCGGAAACTGGGTGATCGACTCGCCCCAGCCCACCTGGCCGTCGTCGGCCGTGATCTTGGCAAGGCACAGATGCCGCAGCGCATTGAAATCGTTCGGTTCCGGGTAGCTTACGGGAATCGCTTCGACTTTCGCGATCTTCATGGGCTTGTCCTATGCAATTGCGCCACGCCAGTGCGGCAGACCTTCGACCCCAAGATCAACCTCGACCAGACGGCCCGACATCGCTGCCCCGGACACGTCAAAGGGGCCCATGTCGCAACAGTACAGCTTTCCCCCACGCCCGAAGCAGCAATTCAGGATGGTGCCGCCAACGTCGAGAAAACCCTTGTGGGTGCCGTCCGGACCCAACCAGTCCACCCCGCCCGATGCGACGGTCGTGATCCACAGATCGCCGTTCACGTCGATCTTCAGCCCATCCGGAATGTGCCCCTCGGGCAGCGTGTGGATCAGTGTCTTGGTCCCGTCGGGCCGACGGCGGATGACGCGCAAGGTATAGCTTTCAACCCAGACGACACTGCCATCCGCCTCGACAACCAGACCGTTGGGATAGACGTGATCCAGTTCCTCGACGATCTTTGCCGTACCGTCCTTTTCGACCACCACGATCCGGCCCTTGTGCGGCTTGTTCGCCGGATCCCAGTCGCCCGAGTCGGTGAACCAGAGCCGCCCGTCCGGCGCGAAACACAAGTCGTTAGGCCCATCGAACGCCATGCCGCCCGCGTGGGTGATCAGGTCCTCGACCTGGCCATCGGGCCAGGTGCGCTGGATGCAGGGCGGGCGCTGGACCGGGGCGATCCAGCCGCCGATCTTTGCGTATTGCGTCGAGTATATCGCGCCATCAGTGCCCAGCATGCAGGCATTCGGTCCACCGCCGACGAAGGCATAGGTGCCTTGCGTTTTGGTGGCCGGGTCCCAGACGCCGATTTCGCTGGCGTAAGAATTGGCATAGACAACGCGCCCGTCATCCAACTCGCACGGCCCCTCGGGATGCCCCAGCCCAGTGGCGCGCGTGATCATCGGCTTCTTCATCGCTCCCCCCTCTTCGTTTCACCAGGTGATGTGGCCGCCGGTATAATTGATGGACTGCCCGGTCATGTAGTTGGCTTCGCTGGACAAAAGGAACCAGATCAGGTTCGCGCATTCGTCGGGCGAGGCGCCCCGGCCCAGCGGCACGACCTTGTTGCGTACCTCGCCCCAGGCCTCTTTGGTGGTGCCGCGCATGGGCGCGACCACCTCCAGCACGGCGTCCTGCATCGGGGTGTTGACGATGCCCGGCAGGATGCAATTCACCCGCACATTCCGGGGCGCCAGCGCATAGGCAAAAGACCGCGTGATCGAGGTGATCGCGGTTTTCGACGCGGCATAGGCGGCAACCTCGATCGTGGATGCCAGCTTGGCCGAAGAGGACGACAGATTGACGATGGCCCCCCCGGATTTCAGCTTTGGCCCGATCTGCTGGCACAGGAAGAAGATCGATTCCGCATTGACGGTCTGGGTCTTGCGCCATTCCTCGACCGTCAGCTCGAAAATCGGCCGGATCATGATGATGCCGTGCGAATTGACCAGATAATCAGCCTCATCCGCCTGCGCGGCCAGTCCCGCGCGCACCGCCGGATCGGACAGGTCGCCCGCGAAAATGCTGCAGCCTTCGGCTTCAAGGACTTTAAGCTTGGCGGCATCGATGTCACAGGCAATGACCTCGACACCCTCCCGCAACATCCGCCGCGCTACGGCCTGGCCAATGCCGCTTCCGGCCCCGGTGACAATTCCCCGACGTTTCGGCAGCGACGCAGCCATGCTTCTCCCCGTGCCCTAAAGCTGTCAAACACCCGCAGTTTCGATAACATTATGGAAACGTTATTGTAGTGGCAAGCTTTTTCTGACTCGCACTTTGTGTCGACCCGGGCGTGGGATCCCGCCGCGGCCCAAGGAGCAAAGGGCGACATGAAGGGTGAAAACTGTGCAGAAATTGCTGCGTTTGCAGCGTCGAAGCGCCGCCGCTGGCGCTGCTGGCTGCTCGACCACCCCGCCGCAAGAGCGGCTTGCCAAAAGGGCAAATGGTGACTATGAGTTGAAACGATATTATTGGCAGCCAGTCGAGTCTGCCGCAAGGGGGAAGAATCCTCATGACTGCCACCAGGATTGCCGTCATAGAAGGCGACGGAATCGGCAAGGAGGTCGTGCCGCAGGGCGTCGCGGTGGTGGAAGCGGCAGCCCTGGCTTTCGGTCTTGATATCGGATGGGAGCGGTTCGACTGGGGCTGCGATCACCATGCGCGCTTTGGCCGGATGATGCCGGAAGATGGACTTGCCCGGATCGCTGGCCATGACGCGATCTTCCTCGGCGCCATCGGCTGGCCGACCGTGTCGGATGTTGAATCGCTCTGGACCCTGCTGATGCCGATCCGGCGCAACTTCCAGCAATACGTCAATCTCCGCCCCGTGCGCCGCTTCAAGGGCGTGCCCTCGCCGCTGGCCAATCCGGGCGAGATCGACTTCTATATCGTGCGAGAGAACAACGAGGGCGAGTATTCCGAAGTGGGTGGCCGGATGTTCCCCGGCACCGATCAGGAACTGGTGATCCAGGACACGATCCTGACCCGCTTCGGCTGCGACCGGGTGATGAAATTCGCCTTTGAACTGGCCCGGACCCGCAAGAAGAAGCTGACCTCGGCCACCAAATCCAACGGCATCATCCACACCATGCCGTTCTGGGACGAACGTTTCCGCGCCGTGGGCGCCGCCTTCCCCGACGTCGTGCGCGAGCAATACCACATCGACATCCTCACCGCGCATTTCGTCGGCCGTCCGTCCAGCTTCGATGTCGTCGTCGCCGACAACCTGTTTGGCGACATCCTGTCGGACCTCGGCCCGGCGGTGGCCGGCACTATCGGCATCGCCCCCTCGGGCAACCTCAACCCCGAGCGGCGCTTCCCCTCGATGTTCGAGCCTGTGCATGGCTCGGCTCCGGATATCGCCGGCAAGAACATCGCCAATCCGATCGGCCAGATCTGGTCGGGCGCCATGATGCTGGACCATCTGGGCGCGCATGACGCCGCCGCTGCCATCGTCACCGCGATCGAGCGGGTGCTGGCTTCGGGCGAAAACTTGACCCGCGACATGGGCGGCACGGCCTCGACCTCGGCGCTCGGGCAGTCCATCGTGTCGGCAGTCTCTCGTCACCGGACATAGGCGCATCATGGCCGAACTTGCCTTCGTCGACACACATTTCCACCTGCACGACCTCAAGCACCCAAGCTTGCGCTATGGCTGGCTGGAGCGGGATGCGGTGCACGGCTTTCTGCCTGACACCGATCCGCTGAAATCGCAGCGCTACCGGATCAAGGACTATCTGGCCGAAATCCGCTTCGCCAATGTGCCAAAAGCGATCCACGTGCAGGCCGCCGTGAACACCCCCGATCCGGTCGACGAAACCGCCTGGCTGCAGGCCTTTGCCGACGCCACCGGCTATCCGCAAGGCATCGTCGCAGAATGCCATCTGGCGCGGCCCGACGCCGCGCGGGTGCTGGACCGGCATCTAGCCTATGCCAATGTCCGCGGCATCCGCAATTTCGGGGAGGGCAACTACCTGATGGATGCGGACTGGCGGCGCGGCTTTGCCGAACTTGGCCCGCGCAACCTTGTCTCCTGCATCGACACCCGCATCGAACGCGCCGCCGACATCCTTGACCTCGCGCGCAGCTTTCCTGAAACGCAGCTTTGCATCGACCATTGCGCGATCCCGATGCAGCGCGATGCGGCCTGCTTCCGCAAATGGCGCGCCGCGATGGATGTCATGGCC
>JANLQT010000477.1:0-1637 GCA_031368035.1 Rhodobacterales bacterium
GCGGGCGCGATGGGGTGTTTATGCGGGCTCTGGCGATGCGTCTGCTAGTTTTGGTCCGATCCGTGCATATGCTGGGCGACATGTCCTGCCCGCCTGTCGGATCGGGCGATCTGTTCCTTGTCGCCTCTGGCCCCGGACGGCTGGCCACAGTGGCCGCGCTGATGGCACAGGCCCGCGCAGGCGGCGCAAGGATCGCCTGCCTGACCGCAGAACCCACCGGCCCCGACCCGCAGGCCGCGGATCTGGTGCTGACCATCCCGGTGCAGACCATGGCGCGCGATGGGGTGGGTGCCACCTCGGTCCTGCCGATGGGCTCGGTGTTCGAAGGCGCGCTGTTCCTGCTGTTCGAACTGCTGGTGCTGGACCTGCGCCGCCGCCTGAACCAATCCGCCGAGGCCATGCGCGCGCGCCACGCAAATCTCGAATAGCGTTTCGTCTTGGTCCAAATACTCGCTGAAGGGTTTGGCAGGGCAGCCGCCCTCCCAAGCGCAATCCTGCGGCACGACGTTGGGGCACGCAGCCCTTCCTGCACAATTCGCTTGCACCTTCTATTATCCCCCGTCCAAACTGGTTCAAATTAACGGCGGGACCACATGCCGGATCAGGGAACGACCGGGGGCGAAGCCCCCATTGCGATACGCGTCAAAGATCTCAAGAAAAGTTTCGGCACCCATGACGTGCTGAAAGGCGTCTCGTTGACCGCGCGCGTCGGCGATGTTGTGGCGATTATCGGCGGCTCCGGTTCGGGCAAATCCACCATGCTGCGCTGTATCAACTTCCTTGAGACCCCTTCGGGCGGCCATATCGAGATTGGCGGCGAAACGGTGCTGATGAAGCCCGATGGCGCGCCGTCCGACCGCCGCCAGATTGAACGGCTGCGGCAAAGCCTTGGCATGGTGTTCCAAAGCTTCAACCTGTGGACCCACAAGACGGTGCTGGAAAACCTGATCGAAGTGCCGGTGCATGTGCTGAAAGTCCCCAAGGACGCCGCGATCGAACGGGCCCGCAAGATGCTGAAACGCGTCGGTCTGGCGGAAAAGGAAGGTGCCTATCCCGCCTTCATGTCCGGCGGTCAGCAGCAGCGCGCCGCCATCGCCCGCGCCTTGTGCGTCGAACCCAAGGCGATGCTGTTTGACGAGCCGACCTCGGCGCTTGATCCCGAACTGGTGGGCGAGGTGTTGCAAGTGATCCGCGGCCTTGCCGATGAGGGGCGCACCATGGTGCTTGTCACCCACGAGATGCGCTTTGCCCGCGAAGTGGCAAGCCACGTGATCTACCTGCACAACGGCATCATCGAAGAGGAAGGCCCGCCCGAACAGCTGTTCGGCGCGCCCAAATCCACCCGGTTGCAACAATTTCTGAAAAGCCTCGGCTAAGAAAAGCCGGGCGATCCATAACAAGGAGAGACCTGATGAAGAAACTAGCCCTTGCGGCCCTGGCCGCCCTGGCCATCGGCACCGCAGCCGAGGCCGCGCCGATCAAGATCGGCGTCGCCGCCGAGCCCTATCCGCCTTTCACCTCGCCCGATGCCAGCGGCAACTGGGTCGGCTGGGAGGTCGATTTCATGAACGCGATCTGCAAGCAGGCCGCGCTGGAATGTGTGATCACCCCGACGGCCTGGGATGGCATCATCCCGG
>JANLQT010000490.1:0-13045 GCA_031368035.1 Rhodobacterales bacterium
GGCCGCCTGTCGCTGACCCCGATGCTGGCCCATTCCGGCAAGATCTTCGGCGACTTCACCGTGTCCTGCCTGTCGGAAACCGATTTCCAGCTGACCGCCAGCTATGGCGCACAAGGCTGGCACGGCCGCTGGTTTGAACACAACGCCATGGACGGCGTGCGCGTGGACAACATCTCGGACAGCCGCTCCGGCTTCACCATCGCCGGCCCCAAAGCGCGGGAACTCCTGTCCCGCGTGACCCGCTCTGACGTCTCTGCCGAGGCGTTCAAGTTCATGGACGTCCGCCGCATGACTGTCGGCATGGCCAACTGCCTTGTCCAGCGCGTCAGCTACACCGCCGATCTCGGCTATGAAATCTTCTGCGACCACATGTCGGTCCTGCACCTGTGGACCGTGCTGACCGAAGCCGGAAAAGACCTCGGCATCCGCCCCTTCGGCATGCGCGCGATGATGAGCCTTCGCCTCGACAAATGGTTCGGGTCGTGGAGCCGCGAGTTCTCGCCCGACTACACCCCCGCCGAAACCGGCCTCGACAAGTTCATCGCCTGGAACAAGCCGTCCGATTGGATCGGCAAGGCCCCCGCCCTGGCCGAAAAGGCCAGCGGGCCGACGCGCAAGCTGGTGCCGATCGTGATTGATGTGGACGATGCCGACGTGAACGCCTGGGAGCCGATCTGGCTGGACGGCGCGGTGGTCGGCTGGTGCACCAGCGGAGGGTTCAGCCACTGGACCGGCAAGTCTGTGGCGCAGGGCTTCATCCCGGCGGACCGGGTTCAGGACGGGCTGGCGCTGGAGGTGGAAATCCTCGGGCAGCGTCGCCCTGCCCGGGTGCATCTGGCGCCCTTGTGGGATGATGGCGGTCGCATGCGGGCCTGACCTGTCGGCGGGATGGGTGTTTCACCCATCTTCCTCACATCTCCAACAACACCTTCGCCTCATGCGCCCTCAGCGTGGGCCGCGCTGACGCGAACTCCTGCGCCCTCGCCCCGATGCCGGGGAACAGCCCCTCGATCTCGCCCCTCGCGCCCTCGTCCAGCGCGTTCAACGTCCGCTGCGCCGGCTGGAAGCTTTCCGTCCAGGCCCCGTCGGCGCGGATGATCTCGTGCCCGTCGAACAGCAGATGCAGATAGGTGATCCCCCGCGCCATCACTTGGGTCACCCCCGGCAGATGCGTCAGATGCGTGGCCGCGACCAGCACCTCGCCCTCGCCGAACAGCATCTCGGCCCTTGTGCCGACAAACAGCATCCGGTGCTGGGGCGACACGCGCATGTCCCGTTCCGGCAAGCCGTCCCCCAGCGCGCCCTTGGCAATGCGGATCGGCCGAAAGCCCGGTTGGGCGACCAGATCGGCGGCACTCAACACCTTGGCCCCGACCCAGCGCAGCGCCTGATAGCCGCTGTCGCGGGTGAACACCCGGTCGCCTTCCACCAAAGCCTCGACCGGCACCTCGCCGCAGTCGGTGGTGATCATCGTGCCGGGGGTGAAACAGACCAGCACCTTCTCGATGTTGGTGAAACTTTCGGTCCCGATCACATGGCCCGCGGCATCATAGAAGGTCACGGTGCCTTTTTCGGGATTGGCCGGATCATAGGCAATGTCGGTCAAGGACCAGCCAAAGGCGGTCAGATCCAGCACATCCTGATCGGCGCCGCCTTCTCCGCCATCGACCGCATCGCCCACGCCGCCATGGACCGTGTCCTGATCATCGCCGCCGATCAGGATGTCCTGGCCCTGGCCGCCATCAAGATCCTCGGCCCCGGCGCCGCCATAGATCGTGTCATCGCCCGCACCAGCCGCAAAGACATCGACCCCGTCGCCGCCAAACAGCAGATCACTGCCGGTGCCGCCGTCCAGCACATCCGCGCCTGCGCCGCCATACAGCGCATCATCACCGGTCCCGCCCGCCAGACTGTCGTTGCCCTGATCGCCCGACAGCGTGTCAGCCTCGCTGCCGCCAGACAGGCTGTCGTTACCGTCGCCGCCAAACAGACTGTCCGCCCCGGCGTCCCCGGAAACGCTGTCATTGCCGGCATCGCCATACAGCGTGTCGGCCTCGGTCCCGCCGAACAGGCTGTCATCGCCGTCCCCGCCATAGGCCAGATCGCTGCCCGCATCGCCGGACACCCTGTCCGCCTCGGTGCCGCCGTACAGGCTGTCATTGCCGTCGCCGCCAAACAGACTGTCAGCCGCGGCATCGCCCGAAAGCTGATCCGCCCCCGCCCCGCCATAAACCGAATCGACCCCATCCCCGCCAAGGGCCGTGTCATTGCCGTCGCCGCCAAGAATGCTGTCGTTGCCTGCGCCGCCTGCCAGTTGATCCGCGCCGCCAAGGCCGTCCAGAGTGTCGTTGCCCGCGCCGCCGCTCAGCGTGTCCGGCGCGGCATCTGACGAGACCCCTGTCGAGGTGATCTGCACGTCGTCAACCAGCGCGCCAAGGCTGTCGTTGTTGCCAACCTCGGTAAACCGCAGCGTATAGGTGCCCGAGGCGGGGAAGGTCAGATTGATGGAATAATTCGCCCAGGCGCTGTTCGACGACGGCAGCACCGTCGTGGTGCTGATGACATTGCCATTGGCATCCAGCACCTCGACCTTGAACCCGTCGGTGCCGACCTTGCCATCCGTCCGCACCACCGACCGGAACGTCAGCGTCGCGGTTTCGGCCCCGTCCACGGTGAAGCTTTGCTGCATCACCGTGGTCTGGCCGGAATTGCCGTCCATCTCGGCCAGGTTGTTGGTGGACCCGTTGCCCAGATAGGCGCTTTCGGCGTAATTCGTCTCAAGATCGGTGCCGGACCAGCCCTGGTTTCCCGCCGAGAAATCCCCGTTCTGGATATAGGTCGTGCCGATGGGCGATCCTGCGCCGCCATAAAGCGCGTCGTCGCCATCATTGCCCGAAACCGAATCCGCGCCCGAGCCGCCAAACAGCGTGTCATTGGCCGACCCGCCGGTGACCGTGTCATTCGCCCCGCCCGCATCGACATTGATGCCGGTGGTCGCGCTTGCGCCGTTCACAGTGTCTGCGGCGCTGGTCAGTTTCAGCGATTCAATCTGGCTGAAGCTGGTGGTCGAGGTGCCGTCCGAGATGGTGCCGGCTTCCGATCCCGAATAAGTAACGGTCACGCCCCGGTTCAGACCAGAGGCGTCGATCAAATCGCCCGCAACTTCCGACGTCTCGCCGCCCGCAATCGTGTCGGTGCCGAAACTGGGCGACAGCCGGAAGGTGTCGTCCCCGGCGCCGCCGCTGAGGCTGTCATTGCCGGTGCCGCCGTCGATCAGGTCATTGCCGGCATTACCGCTGATGCTGTCATTGCCGGTCGCGCCAAACAGCGTGTCAGCCGCCGCGCCGCCGGTCAGCGTGTCATTGCCCGCCCCGCCGTCAACCTGCATCGATGTGGTGTTTGCAGCGCCGTTCAGGCTGTCGTTGAAGCCTGTAAGACGGAACCTCTCGAACTCGGTGAAGCTGGCGGAATCGCCCGAAACGCCATCGGTCACCGTGCCGGCCTCCGACCCGGTGAACGTCACCGTGACCGCCCGGTCCATGCCGGCCATGTCCAGAAGATCGCCCGCGCCCTCACCGGTCTCTCCCCCGGCGATGACATCCTTGCCATAGCTGGCGGTCAGATTGACGGTATCGTCGCCGCTGCCGGCAGTGAGGGTATCATCACCGGTACCGCCATCAATGACGTCATTGCCCGCGCCGCCGTCGATCGTGTCGCTGCCAGAGCCGCCAAACAGGCTGTCGTTGCCATCGCCACCAGATATGGTGTCGTTGCCGCCCCCGCCATACAGCGTGTCGTGTCCGGCAGCGCCGGTGATCGTGTCATTCTGGTTGCCACCGGCAAAGGTGTCATTGCCCGGACCGCCGGTGAAAATAGAGCCTGCCACTTACCTGTCCCCGATGGCCATCTCCCTCATCTGGCGTTGGAACGGGTAAGAAATGATGTTTTTCGCGGGGAGTTTTCCCGACAATTCAACTCAGATTGCGGC
Organism: Rhodobacterales bacterium; assembly: GCA_031368035.1. Classification (GTDB taxonomy): domain Bacteria; phylum Pseudomonadota; class Alphaproteobacteria; order Rhodobacterales; family Rhodobacteraceae; genus Stagnihabitans. The sequence goes on from JANLQT010000490.1 coordinate 3,989, forward strand.
AAGCTTCGCGGCATTGCGGCACGGGCAAGGCATATGGCAAAAGGGCCCCGCTGAGGGGCCCTTTTTTCCGTCATCCAAGGCGCTTCAAGGCGCCCGGTTCACTGCTGCATTCTGTCTGCCTTTCGCGCTTCAGCGCAGCGCCAGCAGGGCCTCGTGCCGCTTCAGGGTGCGGCGGGCTGCGGTATAACCCTCGACCCCGGCCGGAGTTTTCAAGTCGGGGAACAGCTCGAAGATTTCGCTGCGCTGCGCGTTGCCCATGCCCTTCAGCGTGTAATCCCCCGGCTGGAAGCTTTCGGTCCAGGCGCCGTTGGACAGCACGACTTCATGCCGGTCGCACAGGAAATGGATATAGGCGGTGCGCGCCACATTGACCACTTTCACGCCTTGCGCGGTGATCAGATGCTTGGCCGAGACCAGAACCTCATGCTCGTCAAAGTACAGTTGGGTGCGGTCATTGGCCACCAGCATCCGGTGATTGGGCGAGACGAGCATGTCCCGTTCCGGCAAGCCATTGCCCAAAGCCCCGGCGCGGATCAAGACCGGCTTCAGATGCTGGTTGGCCAGAAGATCGGCCCATTCCATATCCTTGCGGCCCACCCAGCGAATTTCCTGCAACCCGTTGTCCCGGGTGATCACCTTGTCCCCGGCGCGCAGATTTTCCACCGGCACCTCGCCGCGCGGCGTCGCGATCAGCGTGCCGGGGGTGAAGCAGGGGATGACATTCTCGATGTTCTTGAAGATCAGCGTGCCGGTGACGTTGTGATCGCCGTCGTAGAACGTGACCTTGCCGCTTTCGGGATCGCCGGGGTTGTAATCGACATGCAGCGGGCCCGCGCCTGTCAGGTCCAGTGTGTCGAAGTCGTCGCCGCCCTCGTTGCCGTCGATCACGTCCTTGTCGCCGACATTGATGAACAGATCGCGATCATCGCCCCCGAACATCACGTCATTGTCGTCGCCGCCGCTCAGCGTGTCATTGCCCTCGTCGCCGCGCAGCTGATCCTGCCCGGCGCCACCATAAAGCCCGTCGTTGCCATTACCGCCGTGCACGTCATCGTTGCCGTTGTCGCCGTAAAGCGTGTCGTTGCCGTCCTCGCCCTCGATCTTGTCGTTGTCGGCACCGCCATAGACAAGATCAGCGCCCTGGCCGCCGTCGATCTGGTCATTGCCCGCATCGCCATAGATCGTGTCGTTGTCTATACCGCCGTCGATCTGGTCGTTGCCCGTCCCGCCATAGATGCTGTCGGCATCGTCCATGCCGTTGATCTTGTCGTTGCCATCGCCGCCGAAAATCGTGTCCTTGCCGTTGTTCGTGACAAGGTCGCCCTGATCATCGCGGATATTCACCGAATCAGGCGTGGATTCGTCATAACCGCCATAGATGACATCGTTGCCGGTGCCGCCATCGATCAGATCGGACCCTTCAGCCCCGATGATCCGGTCGTCGCCCGCATCACCATAGATCGTGTCATTGTCAACGCCGGCATCGATCCAGTCATTGCCGTCACCGCCCCGGATGCTGTCCGCGTCGTCTCCGGTCTTGATCGTGTCATTGCCGGCGCCGCCGTCCACGGTGTCCTTGTCGTTGTTCACATCACTGTCTGCCGGGTACAGGCCCGGATAGCCGATGTCCGGCCGCTGGTTCACTTCGCCGCTGGATGTGTCGATCAGATCATTGCCGTCGCCGCCATAGACAGAATCCCGCCCGTCGCCGCCATTCACCGTGTCATTGCAGGCATCGCCGTACAGAGTGTCATTGCCCGCATCGCCCGACACGGTGTCATTGCCGTCGCCGCCATAAATCTTGTCGTTGTCGTTGCCGCCGTACAGGACGTCATTGCCGCCCAGACCGGACATGGTGTCGTTGCCGCCCATCCCGTAGAACTGGTTGGTGAAGGTGTCGCTGGGGTCGGTGCCCTGCTGGTCAAACCCGGTCAGGCTGTCCGCCGAATTGGACCCGATCACCCCGTCGATACCCGAGCCGATCTTGTCATTGCCCGCATCGCCGCCCGTCATCGCGCCGGTCGACAGGTTCACCGTCACGCCCGAGATCGAGGCGCTGTAATCCAGATTGTCCTGCCCCGCGCCGCCGTAGAACGTGTCCGCGCCGACCCCGCCGATGAACTTGTCGTCCCCGGTGCCGCCGTAGGCGCTGTTGCAACCCGCGTCCCCGGCCAGCGTGTCATTGCCGGCATCGCCATACAGCGCATCATTGCCCGCGCCGCCATAGACCAGGTCGTTGCCGTCGCCGCCATAGACGGTGTCGTTCGCATCTCCGGCCTTCACCGTGTCATTGCCGCCATAGGCATAAACGATGTCGTCGTTCGATCCCCTGTTGCCCAGAACCGCGTCGTTGTGGTCGATGCGGTCGCCTTGGGGATCGCCGGTGTAATTGATGTCGATCAGATCATTGCCCGACCCGCCGCTGACGATCCCGTCCAGTTGCGGCGTACAAGAATGGCCGTGGTCGTCATAGTAACAACCATCGGAATGCAGGCTCACGCTGTCCGAAGAGGCCTGGCAGGCCTGGCCCTGCGAATCGTAATACACGTAGCTCGTCATCGCACTGTTCCCATCACCGCAGCGACCGGATGAAGATCGGGCTTGTCCGCTTCGGACCGGGCCCCTAGGCCGGTCACGTCACGCAAAATCCGTCTCACCATTCACTCCACCACCACCCCGGACAGAAGGCCGCCCGCACCCTAGTCGATGGCCCCGCCGCGTCCGAAAGACGTGGCAAAGCGCATGGGCCCGAAAAAAGGGGCCGCTGAGTGACCGGACTGTCGTGGTGATTCCAAAAAGGCGGACGTCATGACGCTGACCCGCCCATTCGTGTCTGCAAGCGATGACACGAACGTCGGCACGGGCGATCGGATCGCGGTGCCGGGCAGCGTTCAAAACATTCCGCACCCGAAGATGCACCCGTCAGACCGCCCCCACGGCCTGCCTCGCGAACGAAGCCCCTAGAAACTACCGGTGCCGATGCAGCGGGAAAAGGAAAAACGGCGCGCCTGCCCGGCTTTCACCGCAATTTGGCCGCAACCTTGCCGCCCAAGCGGGCCGCCTCGTGCTGCGTCATGGTAAATTGTCGCTTGTTTTTCAATGATTTTTCGCAAAATCCTTTCCGACGATGGAACTGGCGGTCCGTTCGTTTCGCTTCCACGAACAATCCCGCGCTGCCGCCCTTGGCCCGAGTGTTGCCCAATTGTTGCCATGGTCCACGCGGCGCCGTTGCCGAATCCACATCAATCCGCCGGTTTTGGCCCGACTTTTGACCGGCCCCCCAAGCAAAATCTCTGAAACTCCGAATCACCCGGCGCCAGCGGCCCAAGTCCGCACAGTCCTGTCGCAATCTGCGGTTGCGCAGGCGCAATAGGCGCTGAAAAGAAGGGATGGTGCCCGAGGCGAGATTCGAACTCGCACACCCGCAAAGGCGGAGGATTTTGAATCCCCTGCGTCTACCGTTCCGCCACTCGGGCCCGGGGCATGGCTTAGCCTTGCCAAGGCGCGGCGTCAATTCCCGGTATATGCGCCGCAGGATGTGCGCCGCAGGATCTGCGGCTCACGATGTGCCCCGCCGGATTTCCGCCGCAGACCCGCCCGCGCCTAAAGCTTTTTCACCGAGAACGTGTCGCAATCGTCCAGCCGCCCGCTTTCAAGCCCGCGCTTGAACCAGTACATCCGCTGCGCCGACGTTCCATGCGTGAAGCTTTCCGGACGCGGAACCCGGCCGGCTTCCTGCTGCAATGTGTCATCGCCGATCTGACGCGCGGCGTTCACCGCCTCTTCGAAATCGCCGGGCTCGATCACGCCGAACCGGTCGCCCACCTCTTTGCCCCAGATGCCGGCCAGACAATCGGCCTGCAATTCGATGCGCACCGAAATCTCGTTGGACTGCGCGTCGCTGACCTTGGCGCGCAAGCTGTTGGCCTCGCCCAGAATGCCCAGCTCGTCCTGCACATGATGGCCGATTTCATGCGCCACAACATAGGCTTGCGCGAAATCCCCCCGGGCGCCAAGCTCGCGCGCCATCGTGGCGAAGAAATCCGTGTCCAGATAAACCTTCTTGTCCCCCGGGCAATAAAACGGCCCGGTCTGGCCCGAGGCAGTGCCGCAGGGCGAATCCGTGACCCCCGAATACAGCACCAGCACCGCCGGATGATAGGGCTGGCCCACCTGCTCCTTGAACAGCGCCGCCCAGATGTCCTCGGTTTCCGCCAGCGTTTGCGAGACGAACTTCGCCGCAGCCTGATCAGCCGCCGTCAACTCGGTCTTGCCGCCATAACTGGTCTGGCCGCCGCCGACGTCCAACTGCCCGTTAAGCAAAGGCGAAAGATCCACGCCGAAGAACCAGCCGACCACGACAATGGCCACAAGCCCCAGCCCCGCGCCGCCAACCCCGCGCCCACCGCCACCGCCCCCGAACCTGCCGCCGCCACCGCCGCCGCCGCCTGACAGCCTGCGATCCTCGACATTCCCGCTTTCACGCCTGCCGCCTTGTTCCATGACCTGACCCTCGCACCAAACTTGCGGTAGGATAGTCCCGCAACAGACGCAACGAAAGCCAGACAAGGCAGTTCCGCAAAACTTACCAATTTGTAAATTTGAAAACGGAACTCATTGATTTCATTGGTCTCCATTTTTTGTCCACGCGTGGACACTTTTCCCACCGCTCCCTGTGGCTTGACCTTTTCCCGCTCAGGCGGCAAACGACATCTCATGTTTGACCGCCTGACCCGCCGCCTGGTTGATCTTGCCGCCTCCCCTTGGGGCGAGGTGATCCTGATGGCGGTGGCCTTCGTGGAAAGCTCGGTCTTTCCCCTGCCTGCCGAAGTGTTGTTCATCCCGATGTGCCTTGCCCGGCCCGACCGCGCCTGGCGCTATGCCCTGCTGACCGCGCTCGCCTCGATCGCCGGAGGGGCGTTCGGCTGGATGATCGGGCATTACCTCTTTGACTTGCTCGCGCTGCCCGCGCTGGAATTTTGGCACGCCGTTCCGAAGTTCGAGGCGCTGAAGGCCGAAACCGGCAACGGCACGATCCTGGTTCTGCTGGTCACCTCTGGCATCGCCCACCTGCCGCCGATGAAGATCGTGACCATTCTGGCCGGGGTGATCGGCTTCAACTTCTGGCTGTTCATGGCGGCGGCCGTGGTGGCGCGCGGCGCCAAGTTTGCGTTGCTCGGCTGGGCGCTGACCCGCTATGGCGCGGCTGTCGCGGAAGTGATCCACCGCCGCCTTGCCCTTGTCGCCGGGATCGGGATTGTTCTGCTCGCGGCGCTTTGGGCCGTGTACCGTTATGCCTGAGGTGCTCATGACTTCCCGCCGCGTCCTGATCGCCCTCGCCACACTCGGCTCGCTCGCCCTGTTCGGCGGCGCGCTGCTGTTCCAGTATTACGGCGGCCTCGCGCCCTGCCATCTGTGCCTGCTGCAGCGCTGGCCCCACCGCATCGCTTTGGGGATCGGCGTGGTGGCCCTGCTGGTGCCGAACGTCATGGCCCAGCGCCTGCTGGCTCTGGCCGGAGCGCTGACGATGGTGGTCTCGGTCGGCCTCGGCAGCTACCACAGCGGAGTCGAGCAGAAATGGTGGGAGGGTCCAACGACCTGCACCGCAGGCAGCATTTCCGGCGTGAAAACCGATGACCTGCTCAATCAGATCATGAATGCCGACGTAATCCATTGCGACCAGATCGCCTGGTCGATGTGGGGCCTGTCGATGGCCAGCTGGAACGCCGTGATTTCCGCGGTGCTGGTTGCCATCTGGCTGACGGCTGCAAGCCGCCGAGCTCGCTGACCAGGATGGGCTCATCACCCATCCTACCGGGCCCGTAGGATGGGTGATGAGCCCATCTTTCGCGTCGCAATCACCCCACGTGATACAGCGAGGCAAACAACCGCGGGTCCAGGCTTTCCGCCGCAAACGTCGCACCCTCGGTCAAGACCGACACCGCGTCATGGCTGTGCAGACTTTCCTGATGGCTCGCGACCACGCGGAAATCCTTCACCCGTTCGTCCTTCAGCAGCGCCGCGCAGAAGCTGCGCGCGGCATCCTCGACGAAAATCGGATTGGCGGCGTTCAACTCCGCAAACGCCTGCTCATCCTCGCGCTTGACCATCACTTGCGTCTCGGTCGGCACCGCTTCCCGCGCGAGGTCGATCAGGTCCTCGAACCACAGGCACTGCTCCCCGGTCACTTCCACCGAGATCCGCGCGACAGAGCGCTGCGAATGCGGCGTCGCCAATTGCCCCCGCGTCATCCGGGCGTGTTCCGACAGTTCCAGCGAACACGGGCAGGTCGAGGAATAAACGAAATCGAGGTGCATGATCTTCTTGCGTGCCCCGGCCTGATCCACCAGTTCCAGCGCGATATCGTAATACTGCCAGCCCGCCAGACCGGACCGCAGCGAGCCCACCTTCACCGGGAAAGAAAACCGCATCTGAATGCGCGCATCAAACGAGCCAAGGTCGCGCTTGTAGTCGTCCAGCGCACGCTCGATCACTTCGAACGAGAAGTCCCGTTCGGCATGGGCATAAAACGACCGCATGATACGGGACATGTTGATGCCCTTCTTCTCGGCCTCCAGGCTGACCGTCCCGGTCACCGAGGTCTCCAGCATCAGATCGCCCCCCGACTTTCCAAAACCGTCTCGAGTGCGATACTTTATCGGCAGCCGGAAGTTGGAAATGCCAACATGCTGAATCGTCTGCCGCGCGCCCACGATCAGGCTGGCCGGCCCGTTCTGCAGGTCCGGCAGGCTGTCCTTGTAGGCGGCATCGGCGCGGAAGCCCGCCGGATATTCCCGGCTCAACACTGGATAGCCCTGCCCCAGCAGCACCCCGGCCCCGGGATCCAACGCCACGATCTCGGCTTCCGAAGCGTTGCCCGCCCACTGCCGCAGCAGTGCCAAAGCGTCTTCCGCCTCGGCCTTGGTCGGCGCGCGGCCAAGATCGGTCATGTGAATGTTCATGGCTTGTCCCCTTCATCCCGGGCAGACGCACAATATAGGTCAGGATATTCCCCAACCCAAGTCTGACCGAAGTATTACGCATTGGAAGCGACATCGGATGTGCAAGATTGGGAATATCTACGGCCAGACCCCACGTTGCGTCGGCGTCATCCAGCCCAGGGCGAGGCCTCAAAAGCCCCCTGCCGCGCTCAGTCCCATCAGTCCGCCGCCGACCAGCAGCCCAACCCCCAGGGGCCGCGTCAGTTTCTCTCCCCAGGGCGCAAGCTTTTCCACGGCGACCAGCAGCGCAACGCCAAGGATCCACCACAGGTTCATGACCCCGCCCACGAACAGCAGCGCCATCAGGCCCCAGCAGCATCCCAGGCAAAATCGCCCATGCACCGCCCCCATGCGAAAGGCGGCAAACCGCCCCTGACGCCGCACCGTCGTCAAAGCCTCGGCCGGCCCCCGACATGACCGCAGGCAAGCGGCCTTCAAAGGGGTCAACTGATACAGCCCTGCCGCGATCAGAACCCCGGCCCCAAGCCAGCGCGAGCCGACATTCATCCACATGCCCGACATCCAGCCGAGCGTCACCAGTCCGCCCTGCACCAGTGTCGCCACCAGACTGAACGCCGCCCAGATCGCCAGATAACCCGACAGAAAGGCCAGCATCCCCAAGGCGCCGCGCTCGCGGTGCAGCGCGCCGAAAAGCAGGATGGTCGGCGCCGCGCTTGGCACCATCATGGCGACCATCATCAGGCCCCACATGGCAAAGATCACCAGACCATAGCCCCAGGTCCAGCCGCCCATCGCCATATCCGGCAACCCGCCGATCAGCGCCCCGGGGGCGCCGGTCACCTGTGTCATGTCCCAGGCCGACATGCCCGTCTTGCCACCCTGCAAGGTCCACAGCCCGGCAAACAGGGTGATCGCGGCCAGCACCGCAGCCACGATCCATCGGTCCCGTGACAGAACCCGTTCCAGCAGCGCAGTCATGGACTGCTGTCAGGCCGCGTGCTCGATCACGCCCTTGCCGTTCATGTAAATCCGGCACAAATGCGCATGGCTGGCCTGATTGTGCGTCAGCGAGATCGCGCCTTGGGTCGCGGTCGTGCCACTGGCGACCTCGGCCTGGCGGAACTCGAACCCGCGCGGCAGATTGATGCGCGAGCGCGCCTCGGCCCCGGAAACCGGATTGCGGATCGGCTGAACGTCGGTCTGGAACACGCCCGGCACATGCACATGGCCGGTGCGCTTTTCGATGTCGATGGCGACATCAATCGGCTTGATCAGTGTTTCCAGCTGATTGGGCGACATCTTGTTGTAGACCCAGAACACCGTCGCCATGTCCTCGGTATCGCCGCCCGAGAAGATGCTTTGCAGCGCCGCGCGCTGGCTTGGGCTGGCGGCTGGGTCGATGACCAGTTGCATCGTGCCGTTGCCCTGATGGATCGCCCCCGGCCAGGTCGCCGTGAAGGCCACCTTCAGCCCGTCCAGCCGCTGGTCGCCGTAAAAACCCTTGTTGATGATGATGCCGACCGCGGCCTCGCAATTGCCATGCGTCGGCAAGGAATTGAACTGACACGGACATCCAAAGTTGCAATTGCAATTCGCCAATTCCAGCGCGTCAATCTCCCAAGGCGTCATGATTGTCTCCCCCGACAATTTGATGCATGAAAGGCAGACATAGCACAATCTGCATGAAAAACCTAACACTCCCGCCGCCGACCCCGGCAAGCAGCGCCGAGGTCGAACGATCAAGGTCAATCCGCTGGACGCGTTGATGTTTTGGCCGTCACCCCGCCGAATTTGCCACCAAAGCGTGGCGCAGTTCGGCCAGCAGATCGCCCACATCCTCCAGCCCCACCGACAGCCGGATCAGGCCCGGCGTGATGCCCAGACGGTCCTTCATCTCTTGCGGCAGGCGGTGGTGGGTGGTGGTCGCGGGATGGGTCGCAATCGACTTGGCATCGCCAAGGTTGTTGGAAATCTTGATGATGTCCAGCGCGTTCATGAACTTGAACGCCGCCTCCTTGCCGCCCCTCAGATCAAACGTCACCAAAGTGCCGCCCGATCCCATCTGCTCCATCGCCAGCGCGTGCTGCGGATGGCT
>JANLQT010000658.1:0-6855 GCA_031368035.1 Rhodobacterales bacterium
CACTGTGTGAACCGAAGGTCCGCGTAGCGAAACTGCTGGGTCAGCGCCTGATGGCGCGGGACTTCGACCGTCAGCTCGCGGAGTTCCAGGTTCGTGCCGCTGTCCTGAACGGCTTCACCGCGCTCGGCATCCCCGTCACGATGCTCGTAGGACAAGTCCGTCCGGGAGAAGGCGAAGTCCCGCCGTCAGCCGATTTGTGCAACAGAGCCGGTTTGCGACGGAATGCAATGGCGGGTCCATTATGTCGCGCACGGCGGCATTGCGTCCTTTGCCATTTCGGCCATCGACATCGCGCTTTGGGACATATCCGGCAAGGCGCGAGGACTGCCCCTGTGGCGGATGGCGGGGGCCGTGTCAAACCGCAGCCGGGCCTATCGCGGCGCGATCGACCTTAACTTTCCACTGGATCGCCTGCTTGACAATGTGCGCGGCTACATTGCCGAGGGCTATCAGGCGGTCAAGATCAAGGTCGGCCAAAAAGACATGGAGGACGATTTCGCTCGGGCCGAGGCGGTGCGCGCCCTGTTAGGCCCGGACCGCGCTTTCATGGTCGACGCGAATTATTGCTGGAGCGTGGATCAGGCTATCCGGGCCGCCGAAGGATTTCGCCCGCTGAATGTGCTATGGTTCGAAGAGCCGACGATCCCGGACGATTACGCCGGCTACGCCCGTATCCATGACTTGACCGGCGTAGCCCTCGCGATGGGAGAGAACCTGCACACCATTCACGAATTCGAATATGCCGTGGCGCAGTCGAAATGCAGCTATCTTCAGCCCGATGCGTCCAATTGCGGCGGTATCACCGGCTGGCTGCGCGCCGCCCGGCTTTGTGCCGCGCACGGCATCCCGGTCTGTTCGCATGGCATGCAGGAACTGCATGTGAGCCTGGTCGGCGCGCAGCCCAATCCCGGCTGGGTCGAGGTGCATTCCTTTCCCATCGACCGCTATACCACGCGGCCGCTGGTTCTGGACGGACTGCACTGCATCGCCCCCGATACCGACGGCACCGGCGTGGCTTTTGACTGGTCCCTGATCGCGCCTTTCGCCGTCTCTGTCTGAAAGACGCCGTTTGCCGAGTTTGCACAGGTCGCAGCAACGCCCAAGGACATCAGCGCCTTCAAAAGATCACGGCGGACCTGACAGGCGACTAATCCCGGCAATTTGCTGTCCCATTACCGTGACAGAGGAGATCTTCAGTTGCGGTGTCAAGACGACAAAACTTGCCAAGGCACCGGGCGCGATGCGGCCGATGTCGCTGCGGCTCAGATACTCGGCCTGGCGGGTGGAACACATGTCGGATGCGTCGGCAATCGAGAAGCCCAGCGATACCAGGTTGCGAAAACCATCGATCATGGTGATGGCACTGCCGGCCAGCGACTTTCCATTGGCGAGCATGATCATGTTGCCGGTCTTGATTACATGGCCGTCGGTGCCGACACCGTGCTCGCCATCGGGACAACCCGCCAGTGCGGTGGCGTCACTGATGGCATAAAGCCGGGGGATCGCCCGCGCTGCGGCACGGATCATCTCGGGATGAACATGGATCAGATCACAGATCAGTTCCGCATATCGACCACGCGCAAGAGCATAGGCGGCAGCGCCGGGGCCGCGGTGATCGAGGCCGGACATGCCATTGAAAAGATGCGTAAACCCGGCGAGGCCGCGGCAAAAGCCAGCCGCAGTTTCCTCGGCCGTGGCCAAGCTGTGACCAATCTGCACCCGGCATCCGCGTGCGGTCAGCGCCTCAATCACCGCGCCGCCGCCGGGAATCTCGGGGGCGACAGTGGCGATGATCAGGGGGCAGAGATCATTCCACCTCAGGGCAAGCGCCACATCGCCGTCCAGGGTTTGATTGGACTGCGCGCCCAGTTTGCCGGGATTGATGAATGGCCCCTCGAGATGCGCGCCAAGTACGGTGGCCTCGCCTGATTGGGGATGGTTTTTGATGCGCCCGATATTAGTCAGCGCACGATCAATTACGGCAACCGTGGCGGTCCCGGTGGTGGGCGCCAACGCCACGGTACCACGGGCTGCATGAAAGCGCAGAAATCTGCGGATGCCAACTTCGCTGTCAGTGTAGTCCACACCATCGCCGCCATGGACATGCAGATCGATGAACCCCGGAAGGATATAAGGCGCCGCCGGGTCAGCGGTTGACGGAAGCCGCGTGCCCTGAATGGCAACGATCCGGCCTTCGGCAGAAAGGATATGACCTTTGACCCAGCCGGACGGCGTCAAGATATGGCCATCAGGGGACCTTTGCGGTGACGCTGTCATGGCTATTGTGCTTTCCTACGGATTTTGAGGGCCCGTGCTGGTCTGGTAGCGTCGCATTGTGGTCTTTTCTTATCAATCATCGCTCCGCCTTCCAGCGGGTCGCAGCCAGCATGGCGGCACCGCGCGCGCCGCTGCTGTCGCCAAATCTGGCCGTCAGAAGAACCGGAGCCTCCATGCCTTGCAGCCGGTGCAAGTTGAAGCGATCTGCCAGAAGTCCGACGATACCGTCGATCCGCGACAAGCCACCGCCCAGCACGATGCAGTCGGGGTCGATGGTCAACTGAAGCATGTGGACCAACTCGCTCAGGATATCAAGCCAGGTGTCGAACACCTGGCGCAGGGCAGAATCGCCACCTGACGCGCCCGTCGCGATATTTTCGGGCGACGTCTCTCTGCCCGTCAGATGCAATGCCAGGGCCCGCAAACCCGGGCCAGACACCAGTGTCTCAAAGCACCCGATCCTGCCGCAGCCGCAGACCAGCGCCGGCAAGGCGCGCAAGGCAGGGTGATGCGCGGGAAACCCAACGTGGCCCACTTCACCCGGCAGGCCATTTCGGCCGGTGACCAGCTTGCCGTGATGACAAACGCCGCCGCCGCAGCCGGTGCCAAGGATAAGGCCGAATACAGTCGTATATCCGGCGCCGGCGCCGCCATTGGCCTCGGACAGCGCAAAGCATTTGCAGTCGTTCTCGATGGGAACCGCAAAGCCAAGCCGCCGCGACAGATCGTCCCGCAGGGGCATCCCGTCCGCCCGAAGATTCGCCGTCTTGGACAAACCGGTCTGACGGTCGATCACCCCGGGAATACCGATGCCAAGCGGCAGCGTGCCGCGATGCCCAAGATCACTGGCCGCCCTGGCACACAACCACTCATATTGCGCGATCAGCGCATCGACCAATTCGGGATAGGAGGTCGCCGGAGTTGCGATGCGGCGCGACAGGACAGGATCTAGATCGGCATTGAAGAGACAGGCTTCAATCTTCGTGCCGCCAAGGTCTATTCCGGCAAACATCCGATCATGCACCTTCAAGCGGGTAAAACGTCACGCCTTCAACCACCCGCAGAACGGTGTCTCCCCGATGGACGCCGAGGTTCCGGAACCGCAGAACCAGACTTGGTCATGCTCGCGCGACTGGATCCATGCTGAAATCGCGGCGTCAAGGCCGGTGAGAGGCCCCGCTCTGGCCCGCCACACCGAGGGCTGCGCCAAGGTCTCTTGAAAGTTGCGCCATTTCGCAAGGGAGTCCAGCGTCTTGGCATCGGCAGGATCCACGGTCATGTCTCGGCTGAGGTGACGTTGGCGATTAGCAGGTTGACCCCCTGTTCGCGCAGCTTTGCGGCGACGTCATCGGGAACGTTGCTGTCCGTGACAATCGCGTCGATCTCGTCGATACTGCAGAACCGATGCAGGCTTGGTGCCCGGAACTTGGTCGAATCCACCAGCACGACCACACGTTGGCAGGCCGCCATCATAGAAACGCACTGATGCGCCTCGGCTTCGTTGAAGGTGCTGAGCCCCAACAGCGGGTCGATACTGTCGGCGCCGAAGTAGACCGTGTCGAACCGCATGTTTTGCAGCGAGAGGTCAAGAAGCCGCCCGGTCAGCGCCTTGGCTTCGAACCGCAAGGTGCCGCCCGGCAGAATGATCGTGTGCTGCGTGCAACCCCAGAGGGCTTCGACGATGTTGAGACCGTTGGTGAGAATGGTCCGCCCGGAATGCGTGCGCAGTTCCCGGGCAAAAAGCTGCGTCGTCGATCCCGAATCAAGAACCAGAGAGCGGTCGGAAGCCACCAGATCGAGCGCCTTTTGGGCAATCGCCAGTTTCAGTTCGCGGTTCACGAAAGCCTTGTCGCCGATTGTCGGCTCAAGGAACAGCCGGTTGGAGGCTGTGCTGCCTTCTGCCAGCGAAATGGCCAGCGCAATGCGAAAATCCGGCACTCCCTTGTAGCCATAGTGCCGACAGAACCGGACAACGGAGGGCTCGCTGACCCCGGCGGCCGAGGCGATTTCCTGAATTGACCAAGTCATGAACTTGCCCGGCACGTCGATCAGAACCCCGGCAACGCGGGCGAAGGCCTTGCTCAGGGTGGGCAGATCGCCTTGAATCATGCCGACCAGAGAGGGGTTGGAAGGAGATTGTTTCAGCGCGGCACTTTCCATTCAACGATGATCCAGGTTCGCGTTCAGACCTTCATGGTCAAACACCATGAGATGGTCTTCGGACACCTCCAACCGTAAGGTCTGACCTGCCCGGCAATCGGGCTGTCCGGCAAGACGGACTGTCATCGGCTGACCGTCGTCAAGATGGCCATAGAGGATGGTTTCGTCGCCAAGGTGTTCGACCACGTCGATTGCCATTGGCACTCCGCCAGGCCCGCCGGCCACCGAAACATTCGTGGGACGGATGCCAAGCTCAAGGTCCGCAATACCGGCCATGTCGCCCCAGTTACCGATTGCTTCCAGGCGGCTGCCGCCCGGAAGATCCACACTGAGCGTCCGCCCCTCCCGCCTGGCACCCTTCACCTTAACGAAATTCATCGGGGGTTGGCCCAGAAAACCCGCGACGAACCGGTTTGCCGGCCGGTTGAACAGGTCCAGCGGCGGACCTTCCTGTTCGACCTTTCCGGCATTCAGGATCACCATGCGATCCGCCAGCGTCATGGCTTCGACCTGATCATGGGTTACATAGATCATCGTATTGCCAAGATTGCTGTGCAGCTTTGCCAGTTCGACCCGCATTTCGGCCCGCAGCGAGGCGTCAAGATTAGACAAGGGTTCATCAAAAAGAAATATCTTCGGCTTGCGGGCCAAGGCGCGACCGATCGCCACGCGCTGCCTTTGACCGCCCGACAGTTCCCGGGGTTTACGGTTAAGGAGCGCCTCAAGTTTCAGAAAGGTGGCGATTTCAATCACGCGTTTCTTGATGGCAGCCTTGCTGTCCCCGGCAATCTTCAGTCCAAAGCCGATGTTCTCGCCCACCGTCATATGCGGATAAAGCGCGTAGGACTGGAAAACCATCGCCACGCCACGGGCAATCGGATCGGCATCGGTCAGATCGACCCCGTCCAGAAGCAGCGTTCCGGAGCTGACCGGCTCCAGCCCGGCGATACAGCGCAAAAGCGTGGACTTGCCGCAGCCGGAGGGCCCGACAAGCACCACGAATTCGCCCTCGCTGATCTTCAGGCTCACGTCACGGATAACTTCGACATTGCCGAACGACTTCCGGATGCCTTTGAGTTCGACGCTTGCCATTGGGGTGCTGAGCCTTCTAGTTCAGGGACATGTCATCAAGCGGCACGGGGTGATCGGTCAGCATCTGGAAATTCAGGTGCCAAGGGATCGGGTTTTGCGTCAGCACATCGGCCAATTCCGCGCCCGTGGGCTCGCGCCCCAATGCACGGCGCGCCTTATTGCGGTGCAGGGCCAGCCAAAGCTGGTCCAGCAGGGTTTCGCCTTCGCGGATGGTGGCGAATTCGGTGGTCAGGAAAGCTTCCAGTTCCTCGACCTGGCCCGATTGCGCGGCGACCTGCGCCCGCGCAAGAACGACCCGCTCGCGCCACAGGACGGCGGGCGCAAGGTTGTCGAGAAATCGCGACATCTCCAGGAACCGGTCGGTTTTGCGGAAGAATTCGACGATTTCGTCGGCCAGTTCGGGCGGGGCGTCGGGCATCGACCATGCCAGCAGATAGTCCTTCTTGGCCGCGTCATGCGTTGCCGCAACCAGGGCCTGTTGGCGATAGCCAAGCCAGGTTGGCTTCATCTCCAGGGACTGTGAGTAAAGGTCCGCAGCGTCTGTTTGTCGCCCTTCGTTCAGGGCCGCCAGCCCCAGCAACAGGGCGTGAAGCCAGGTCTCGCCATGTGCATCGGCGCTTTTCGCAAGCGCCGCCGTCCAGCGGGCAGAAACCGCAAAGTCAGAGGGAACCCGGTCAAGCGCGGCGGGTGAAAACTTGCCGTCGTTGGCAAGTTCGTCCCAGGCTGATTGCGCTGCCTCGGGGGTCGAGAAATCAAGGCCTGCCGCAATCGGCCTTGCCATCAGGCGCTCGTCGCGGCCCCCCCAGGGGGAACCGGTGGACAGGCGGCGGTCGGTCGGCCGCGAGGCTACTTCGCGCAGGAAAACATCGATCTCATCCAGTTCAGCGACAGGAATCCGCTGATCAATGACGAGGCCGGCGGCTGCGACAGCCTTGTCATACTCGGCAGAATGCGTCTGTTTCGCATCGACCTCCAAGGCGGCGTAGCATTCGGTCCAGTGGATTTCGCTATTGCCCGGAAACGCAAACCGCTGGTTCTGGGTCGGCATGAATCCACTTTGGATTTCGATATAGTCGCCTTTTCCCGGCTGCGAGAGGAAATCCATCCAGTGCTTTCCGCCGGGTGCATTGCCAAAATAGAAGAACTTGCGCCCGCGCATCCGCTCGGTTGCGGTCTGCACCAGACCCACACCGCCTTGGTCCAGCGCGGCGATCCACAACCTGGGGGCATCGGGCGCGCGGAAGAAAACCGAGGTCGCATTGCGCCAGTTGTCGGGGTAAGAGCCGTCAAACCGCTGCGGATCGGGGAAGGGGAGGCGTGCAAGTT
>JANLQT010000677.1:0-2302 GCA_031368035.1 Rhodobacterales bacterium
TAATCGCGATAGCGGCGGTCGCTTTCGGGATTTATCACCTCGAAATCCCGTTCAGGCTGGATCGACAGACCCGCCCGTTCGCAGCGCGCGGCGATGACGTCCGGCCGGCCGATCAGGATCGGCCTCACCGTCATCTCCTCGATCATGGAATTTGCGGCGCGCAGCACGCGCTCCTCCTCGCCCTCGGCAAAGATCACCCGGCGGTTGGCCTGTTTGGCGGTGTCAAACACCGGCCGCATGATCAGCGCGGATTTGTAGACCGACCCGTTCAGCTTCTGCCGGTACGCGTCCATGTCGGCGATCGGATGGGTCGCCACCCCGGTGTCCATCGCGGCGTGGGCGACCGCGCTTGCCACAACGCCAATCAGCCGAGGGTCAAACGGCTTGGGGATCAGATAGTCCGCCCCGAACGACAGGCGCTCGCTGGCATAAGCCGCAGCGGCCTCGGCGCTGGTGGTCGCGCGGGCAAGCGCGGCGATGCCCTCGATGCAGGCGAGTTCCATCGCATCGTTGATCGTGGTCGCCCCCACGTCCAGCGCACCCCGGAAGATGAAGGGGAAACACAGCACGTTGTTGACCTGATTGGGAAAATCGCTGCGGCCGGTGGCGATGATCGCATCCGGCACCACGGCGCGCACCGCGTCGGGCAGGATTTCCGGGCTGGGGTTGGCCAGCGCGAACACGATCGGACGCGCGGCCATCTTGACCACCATCGCAGGCGTCAAAACCCCCGGCCCCGACAGCCCCAGAAACAAATCCGCCCCCCCGACCACATCGTCCAGCACCGCCGCCTTGCCCCCTTGGGCATAAGCCGCCTTCTGCGGCGTCATCTGCTCGGTCCGGCCCACATAAACCAGCCCGGCCAGATCGCACAGCCAGACATTCTCGCGCCGCACCCCCAGCTTCAGCAGCATGTCGAGACAGGCAATCCCCGCCGCCCCGCCGCCGGTCGAGACCACCTTGATCTGATCGAATCGCTTGCCCACCACATGCAGCGCATTTGTCGCCGCCGCGCCCACGACAATCGCCGTGCCGTGCTGGTCGTCATGGAACACCGGGATCTTCATCCGCGCCCGGCACAATTGTTCAACGATGAAACAATCCGGCGCCTTGATGTCTTCCAGGTTGATCGCCCCGAACGTCGGCTCCAGCGCACAGACGATTTCCGCCAGTTTCACCGGGTCAGGCTCGTTCACCTCGATGTCGAAACAGTCGATATTGGCGAATTTCTTGAACAGGACCGCCTTGCCCTCCATCACCGGTTTGGACGCCAAAGCCCCGATATTGCCCAGTCCCAGCACGGCAGTGCCGTTCGTGACCACCGCGACAAGGTTGCCCCGGCTGGTATAGCGGCTTGCCGTGGCCGGATCGGCCTTGATCTCAAGGCAAGCCTCGGCCACGCCCGGCGAATAGGCGCGGGCCAGATCATGCCCGTTGGCCAGCGGCTTGGTCGCGCGGATTTCCAGCTTCCCGGGCCGCGGGAACTCATGATAATCCAGCGCGGCCTGGCGCAGATTGTCCTGCCGTGGCTCGTCCATCAGGGGGTCCTCCAAGGGTCGTTCAACGTTAAACTATCGTGCGTGGCGCTATTGCGTGGCTTAGCAGCATCCTAAAGCCGGGGCCAAAAGAAAAGCTTGATAATTATCCTTTCAAGCTTGAAATATGCAGCATCCCGAGGAGGCTTCCGATGTCAGAAACCCGCGCCGAAATCCTGCTGCCCACCCGCGATCTGCGTGCCGACCTCGGCTTCTTCCAAAAGGTGCTGCGCTTCCGGCTGGACACGATCTATCCCGCCGACAACCCCGCCGTGGCGGTCCTGTCCGGCCACGGGTTGCGGCTGCGGCTGGATCAGTGGCAAACCTCCGCTCCGGGCCATATCCGTCTGCTGTCCGACGACTGGGCACAACTGGCCGAGGGCCAGTCCGACCTCACCTCCCCCGGCGGCACGAAAATCACGCTCGACGAACTCAACCCGCCGCTGGTCCTTCCCAAGACCGAGCACGCCTTCGTCGTCCGCCGCCTCGCCGATCAGGCGCCCTGGGTGATCGGCCGCGCGGGCATGATGTACCGCGATCTGGTGCCGAACCGCCTCGGCGGCGCGATGATCGCCAGCCATATCCGCGTGCCCGATGGCAAAGTGCCCGACATGGTGCATTTCCACAAAGTCGGCTTCCAACTGATCTTCTGCATCAAGGGCTGGGTCGATGTTCTGTATGAAGATCAAGGCCCTATCCGCCGCCTGTATGCCGGCGACTGCTTCATCCAGCCCCCGCAAATCCGCCACCGGGTGCTGGAATCCGGG
>JANLQT010000685.1:0-1885 GCA_031368035.1 Rhodobacterales bacterium
CGCCCAGCGGCCCGCCAGCAGCGCCATGATCTGATCGCCGTCCGCCACCTGACCGGTCTCGTCCAGGATCATCACCCGGTCCGCATCGCCGTCCAGACTGATACCGACATGCGCGCCGTGCATCACCACCGCCTCGGCGGCGGTCTGGGTGTGGGTCGAGCCGACGCGGTCGTTGATATTGGTGCCGTTGGGGGACACCCCAACCGCGATCACCTCGGCCCCGAGTTCCCACAGCACATCCGGCGCGCACCTGTAGGCAGCCCCATTGGCGCAGTCGATCACGACTTTCAGCCCCTCCAGCGTCAGGCCGGTCGGGAACGTGGTCTTGACGAATTCCTGATAGCGGCCACGGCCATCCTCGATCCGCTTGGCCCGGCCGATCCGTTCGGGCGGGGCGAGGGGGATGTCCGACGCGACGATGGCCTCAATCTCGGCCTCGGCCTCGTCGGACAGCTTGAAGCCATCGGGGCCGAAGAACTTGATACCGTTGTCCTGATGCGGGTTGTGCGAGGCCGAGATCATGACGCCCAGATCGGCCCGCATCGACCGCGTCAGATAGCCCACCGCAGGGGTCGGCACCGGGCCAAGCAGCAGCACATTCATGCCGGTCGAGGTCAGGCCCGCAGTGATGGCGTTTTCCAGCATGTAGCCCGAAAGCCGCGTATCCTTGCCGATCACCACGCGGTGCTCGCCCTTGCCCTCGCGCCGGAAATAAAGCCCCGCAGCCGCCCCGAGCTTCAGGGCCATTTCGGCGGTCATGGGATGGGTGTTTGCCCTGCCCCGGACGCCATCGGTTCCAAACAACTTGCGGCTCATCTGCCCTCTCCTTGCCGGACCGCCTGCCACAGGCTCAGCGCCTGCCGCGTCTCGGCCACATCATGCACCCGGATCATCTGCACCCCCTGCGCCACGCCCCACAACGCCACCGCCAAAGAGCCTGGCATGCGCCGCTGCGCCTCGTCCTCGGCCGCGATGGTGCCGATAAAGCGCTTGCGGCTGGCGCCCAACAGCACCGGCAGGCCAAGGTCGTGGAACAGCGACAGCCGCGCCAGCAAAGCAAGGTTGTGCTGCAACGTCTTGCCAAAGCCGATACCGGGATCGACGGCGATGTTCTCGCGGCGGATACCGGCGGCTTCGGCAAACGCCACCCGGCTTGCCAAGGCGTCATAGACATCCAGCAGCACGTCGTCATATTGCGGATCGTCCTGCATCGTCGCCGGGCTCGCCAGCGAATGCATCAGCACCACCGGCACGCCCGCCTTCGCCGCCACCCCGGCCATGGCCGCGTCAAACCGCAGCGCCGTCACATCATTGACCCAAGTGGCCCCCGCCGCCAGCGCCGCCTCTGCCACCACAGCCTTGCGCGTGTCGATGGAAACCGCCGCCTCCAGCCCCCCCGCCCGCAAGGCCGCAATCACCGGCACCGTCCGCGCAATCTCATCCTCGGCAGAGACCTCCACCGCCCCGGGCCGCGTGCTTTCGCCGCCGATATCGATGATCTCGGCCCCGGATGCCATCAGCCGCGCCTGCATGACCGCGGCTTCCGGCTTCAGGAACAGTCCGCCATCGGAAAAGCTGTCCGGCGTCACGTTCAGGATGCCCATGATCCGCGTGCGGTCCATCGCCAGCCCGCCAAAGTCAGGCCTTGGCGCCGACAATCGCGCCAGATCCGCTGCCCCCAGACCATCCACCGGCACGATCACCGGCGCGCGCCCGCGCGTCAACACCTCCACCCGGTCAAACCAGCACGGGCCGCCCGCAACCGGCACCGCGGCTTCAGGCCGCGCCGGATCACTCATCACGATGGGCCGGAAATAGCTTTTCACCTGTTCCCCATTCACCGAAGCCATAAATATTCCCACGGGGGTCCGGGGGTGTGAAACCC
>JANLQT010000687.1:0-2572 GCA_031368035.1 Rhodobacterales bacterium
CCCGGTGATCGGCATCCTGAACACCTGGTCGGAACTGACGCCGTGCAACGCGCATCTGAACGATTTGGCGCAGCGCGTGAAGAACGGGATTTACGAGGCGGGCGGGTTTCCGGTGGAAGTGCCGGTGTTCTCGACCAGCGAGTCGGCGTTCCGGCCGACGGCGATGATGTTCCGGAATCTGGCGGCCATGGCGGTGGAAGAGCAGATGCGCGGGCAGCCGATGGATGGCTGCGTGCTGCTGGTCGGCTGCGACAAGACCACGCCGTCCTTGCTGATGGCGGCGGCGAGCACCGATCTGCCGTCGATCATCGTGACCGGCGGGCCGATGCTGAACGGCTATTACAAGAACGAGCGGGTCGGGTCTGGCACGCATCTTTGGAAGTTCTCGGAAGCGGTGAAGGCCGGGACGATGACTCAGGAAGAGTTTGTGGATGCCGAGGCGTCGATGAGCCGTTCGCCGGGGTCGTGCAACACGATGGGGACGGCGTCGACGATGGCGAGCATGGCGGAAGCCTTGGGCATGGCTTTGTCGGGCAATGCGGCGATTCCCGCCGTCGACAGCCGCCGCCGGGTGATGGCGCAGCTGACCGGGCGGCGCATCGTGCAGATGGTGAAGGATGATCTGAAGCCGTCCGATATCCTGACGAAAGACGCGTTCGAAAACGCGATCCGCACCAATGCGGCGATTGGCGGTTCGACCAATGCGGTGATCCATTTGCTGGCGATTGCGGGACGGGTCGGGATTGATCTGACGCTGGAGGACTGGGACCGCTGCGGGCGGGATGTGCCGACGATCGTGAACCTGATGCCCTCGGGCAAATACCTGATGGAAGAGTTCTTCTATGCGGGCGGGTTGCCGGTCGTCATCAAGCGGCTGGGCGAGGCGGGGCTGCTACACAAGGACGCGCTGACCGTATCGGGCGAGACGATGTGGGAGCAGGTGAAGGATGTCGTGAACCACAATCCGGACGTGATCCTGCCGGCGGAAAAGGCGCTGACCCAGTCGGGCGGCGTGGTGGTGGTGAAGGGGAATTTGGCTCCGAAAGGGGCCGTTCTGAAGCCGTCTGCGGCAACACCGGCGCTGATGGTGCATCGGGGCCGGGCGGTGGTGTTCGAGGATATCGACGACTACAAGGCCAAGATCAACGACGAGGCTTTGGATATCGACGAGACCTGCGTGATGGTGCTGAAGAACTGCGGTCCGAAGGGCTATCCGGGCATGGCCGAGGTTGGCAACATGGGCCTGCCGCCGAAGGTTTTGCGGAAAGGGATCACCGACATGGTGCGGATCTCGGATGCGCGCATGTCGGGGACGGCTTATGGGACGGTGGTGCTGCATACCTCGCCCGAAGCGGCGGCGGGTGGACCGCTGGCGGTGGTGCAGAACGGTGATTTCATCGAGCTGGACGTGCCGAACCGGCGGTTGCATCTGGATGTTTCGGACGCGGAACTGGCGCGGCGGCTGGCCGCCTGGACTCCGTCACATGTGGTCGCCGACTCAGGTTACCTGTGGCTGCATCAGACCCATGTGCAGGGGGCTGATACCGGCGCCGATCTCGATTTCCTGAAAGGCGGGCGCGGGGCGCCGGTCGGCAAGGATTCGCATTGATGAAGATCGCGCTAGTCGGCATCGGCAAGATCGCCGTCGATCAGCATGTTCCGGCGATTGCGGCGTCAAAGGACTGGCAACTGGCGGCGACGGTGTCTCGGCACGGCTCGGTTGAGGGCATTGAATCCCATACCGATTTCGGCGCTTTCCTGACGGCGCGGCCGGATGTGACCGTGGTGTCGCTTTGCATGCCGCCGGTGCCGCGTTATGCCTTTGCCGAGGCGGCGCTGCTGGGCGGCCGTCACGTCATGCTGGAAAAGCCGCCCGGTGCCACCCTGTCCGAAGTGCAGGCGCTAGAGGCTTTGGCCAGGACCAAGGGCCTGACCCTTTACACCACTTGGCACAGCCGCATGGCCTATGCCGTGGCCCCGGCGAAGGCCTGGCTGGCGGACAAGGCGATCCTCAGGGCCCATATCACCTGGCGCGAGGACGTCCGCCGTTGGCACCCGGGGCAGGATTGGGTGTTCGAACCCGGCGGCATGGGGGTGTTTGATCCCGGCATCAATGCGCTGTCGATCCTGACCGAAATTTTGCCGAAGCCGGTTCACCTGACCGCCGCCACGCTGACCTTTCCGGAAAACTGCCAGACGCCGATCGCCGCCGCCCTGACCTTTTCGGGCAATGTCAGCGCCGATTTCGACTGGCGCCAGGAAGGCCCGCAGACCTGGGACATCGAGATCGAGACCGACAAGGGCCCGCTGGCCCTGCGCATGGGCGGCAACCGGCTGGAGCTGAACGGCAAAGAGGTCGCGGGCGAAAACTCGATCATGGGTGAATACCCGGCGCTTTACACCCGCATGGCCGCCCTGGTCGCCAAGGGGCAAAGCGAGGTCGATCTTGCCCCGATGACCCATGTTGCCGACGCCCTGACGCTGGGGCGGCGCGAGACGGTGCCGCCCTTCCACTTGTAATCCAATCATCTTCCCCAAATATCCCACGGGGGGTCCGGGGGGTGTGAAACCC
>JANLQT010000702.1:0-3528 GCA_031368035.1 Rhodobacterales bacterium
CCTTGCTGCAATCGGCGTTGTCGGCGCTGGTCTCTGCTGCGCTGGCGGTGCCGCTGGCGCGGGCGCTGGCGCGGCGACAGTTTCCGGGACGGGGGTTGGTGCTGACCCTGATGGGCGCGCCGTTCCTGCTGCCAGTGGTGGTGGCGGTGATCGGGCTTTTGTCGGTGTTCGGGCGGTCGGGCTGGATCAATGGCCTGTTCGCCGCGCTCGGGCTGCCGGTGTTCACCATCTACGGCCTGCAAGGCGTGGTCTTGGCGCATGTGTTCCTGAACCTGCCTCTGGCGGTGCGGATGCTGCTGACCGGCTGGCAGTCGATCCCGGCAGAGCGGTTCCGGCTGGCCGAAACGTTGGGCCTGACCCCGCGCGGCGTGTTCCGGCATCTGGAATGGCCAATGCTGCGCGAGGCTTTACCGGGCATCGTGGTCACGGTGTTCCTGATCTGCCTGACATCCTTCGCGGTGGCGCTGACCCTTGGCGGCGGGCCACGCGCGACGACGCTGGAGCTGGCGATCTATCAGGCGCTGCGATTCGATTTCGACCTTGGCCATGCGGCCAGCCTTGCGCTGCTGCAATTTGGCGTCTGCGCGGCGGGCGTGGTGCTGGCAGCGCTTCTCGCGCGGTTTGCCTCGCTCGGCGCGGGGCTGGGACGCCTGCCGCGTATTCCCGCGCCGGGGGGCTGGCGCAAGGCACTGGATGCCGGGCTGATCGCGCTGCTGCTGGCGTTCCTGCTGCTGCCCCTGGCGGCAATCCTGCTGGACGGGGCACCGGGGCTGATGCACATGCCAAGGCAAGTCTGGCGCGCGGCGGGCCTGTCGGCCGGGATGGCGCTGGCCTCGGCGCTTTTGTCAGCGGCCGCCGCGCTGGCCTTGGCGCTGGCGACGGCGGCGCAGGCAAGGGGCGTGCGGGGAATGGAGGTGGCTGCGATGCTGCCGCTGGCCGCCTCGGGTCTGGTCGTTGGCACGGGGCTGTTCGTGGTGCTGCGGCGCTTTGTGGCGCCCGAGGATGTGGCGATTCCCGTGACGATCCTGATCAACGCCGCCATGGCCCTGCCCTTCGGCTTTCGCCTGCTGCTGCCCGAGGCGCGGCGGATCGAGGCCGATTTCGGGCGGCTGGCGGCGGCTTTGGGCCTGCAAGGCCGCGCGCGCCTGCGCTGGCTGGACCTGCCGCGCCTCGCCCGGCCTTTGGGGCTGGCGACCGGCCTTGCGGCAGCTTTGGCGATGGGGGATCTGGGGGTGATCGCGCTGTTCGCGGGCGAAAACGCAACCTTGCCGCTGGTGATCCAGCGCCTGATGGGGGCCTACCGGATGCAGCAGGCAGCGGCGGCCTCGGTGCTGCTGATCGCGCTGAGTTTCGGGCTTTACGCGCTGTTTGACCTGTGGGGGCGCCGCCATGCTGCACCTTGAGGGGTTGGTCCTGACGGTGGACGATTTCACCCTGCGCGCCGATTGGTCGGTCGATGCGGGGGCGCTGGTGGCGGTGATCGGGCCATCCGGCGCGGGGAAATCGACGCTGCTGATGGCGCTGGCCGGGTTCCTTGCCCCGGCGCAGGGGCACATCCTGTGGGGAGGGACGGACATCACGGGCCTGCCCCCGGCCCGGCGCCCGGTGGCCATGCTGTTTCAGGACCAGAACCTGTTCCCGCATCTGACCGTGGCGCAGAACCTTGGGCTGGCGCTGAACCCCGACCTGCGGCTGACGCCGGCGGACCACGCGAGGATCGACGCGGTTCTGGACCGGCTGGGCCTTGCCGGCGTGGGGCCGCGCAAACCCGGCGCGCTGTCGGGCGGGCAGGCGGGGCGCGCGGCGCTGGCGCGGGTCTTGTTGCAGGACCGGCCCCTGCTGCTGCTGGACGAGCCCTTCGCCGCGCTTGGACCGGCGTTGAAGGCAGACCTTCTGGCGCTGGTCGCCGGCCTTGCCAAAGAGGCTGGCAAGACCGTGCTGATGGTCACGCATGACCCCGCCGACGCCAAGCGCCTTGCCGATCAGACCGTGCTGGTGGCGGACGGGATCGCCTCGCCGCCGCAAGACACCGCGAAGCTGTTCGCCGAGCCGCCCAAGGCGCTTAGGGACTACCTCGGCCCCGAAACCTGATCTTCTTGACCAATCATCTTCCCCAAATATCCCACCGGGGGTCCGGGGGGTGTGAAACCCCCCGGCTTTGGCCAAAAAAAGACCCCGCCCGAAAGCAGGGTCTTGGTTCAGAAACTGCGAACGAAATCAGGCGGTGTGCTTCTTGCCCTTTAACCCAGCCCAAAGGCGCTTGTTGGTCAGGTACAGCAGCACCGTCAGCATCCCCAGAAAGATCACTGCCTTGAAACCGGTCGCCTTGCGCGAATTCAGTTTCGGCTCGGCGGCCCAGTTCAGGAAGGCGGCGGCATCTTCGGCCATGTGCTGCTTGTCGTTGGGTGCGCCGTCGGCGAAGGTCACCTGACCATCCTCAAGCGGCGGGGGCATGGCGATCCAGCCGGTCGAGAAGGCGGGGTTCTCGTAGAAGGTCGAACCCCCGACATCCTTGGTCTCACCGGTGAAGTGGGTCAGGATGGCGACGATGTGTTCCGCCCCGCCCATGCCCTGGAACATCTGGCTGATGCCAAGACCGTAGGGCCCGTGAAAGCCGGCACGGGCCTTGGCCATCAGGCTCAGGTCCGGCGCGCCGGCCGAAGTGTTGGCCGGGAAATGGTCGGACGGCAGGGCCGCGCGGTCTTCCCCGGTGACCTCGTCCGTGACGCTCAGCGCGGCGGCATAGGCGCGCACCTGATCTTCCGGCAGTTCCGGGCCGCCGCGGTCGCCCAGCGTGCGCAGGGCGACGAACTTCAGGCCGTGGCAGGCCGAGCAGACTTCGGTATAGACCTGAAGGCCGCGCTGAAGCTGGTTGCGGTCGTAGCTGCCGAACGGCCCTTCGAACGAGAAGGCGATGTCCGGCGTGGCGAAGCTGCCTTCCTCGGCCCAGGCTGCACCAGTCAGAACGGTGACGGCAGAGACGGCAGTGATGGCGATCTTGCGAAACATGGTGGTCAGTTCCTTTCCATCACTCGGCAGGCGCAGCGGGATAGTGGGCCTTGAAGTCATCCTCGATCGTTGCCGGTTGCGGCAGCGGCCGTTCCAGGACGCCAAGCAGTGGCAGGATCACCAGGAAATAGGCGAACCAATAGGTCGCGGCGATCAGGCCGACCCAGCCGGTGAACGCGGTCGGCACCTGCGCGCCGGTCCAGGTCAAGACGATGAAGTCGATCACCAGCAGCCAGAACCACGCCTTGAAGCGCGGGCGATACTTGCCCGACCGCACCGAGGACGTGTCCAGCCACGGCACCAGCGCCAAGACCACGATCGCGCCGAACATCGCCAGCACGCCGAACAGCTGGGCGTCCTCGATGCCAAAGGTGATCGAATGCGTGAACATCACCGCCCAGACATCCTGGGTAAAGCTGCGCAGAATCGCGTAGAACGGCAGGAAGTACCATTCCGGCACGATATGCGCCGGGGTCGCCAGCGGGTTCGCCTCGATATAATTGTCCGGATCGCCCAGAT
>JANLQT010000705.1:0-1850 GCA_031368035.1 Rhodobacterales bacterium
GGACTGCCGGGTCTACGCCCGCGCCGCAGCGTGGATCCTCGGGGCGGATCGCTGGGACGAGGCTACATGGCGGTCGCTAGAAGGCCAAGCGGGCGTGGAAACCAAAGAACAGGTGGTGGCCGTGGTGGTGGAGCAAACCGCCCCGACCGCCGGAGCCGTGCTGACACCGCGCCGCCGACGTTCCGGCGCGGTGACCCCGAAATACATGAGGTAGCGACAATGACTCTGGCGGAAATGCAGGCCTTGCTGAGCGCCCTTCTCGGCATGCGCTTTGGTGGGGTGCGGTCGATCACCTATGACGGCCGCCAGATCAGCTATGGCTCGGACGCCGAGCTTGCGACCGCGATCTTCGATCTCGAACGGCGGATCGCGGCTGCGGACACATCGGTGTCGCGGTCGCGGGTGTCCCGGCCTTTCGCCAGCAAGGATCTCTGACCATGGCCTCAACCAATTGGCGGTCCCGCCTCGGTGCATGGGTCGGCGGCTTTGGCGTGCCGGGCGGGTTTGACGCCACCTCGGGCCAGCGCCGGTTGAAGGGCTTTGTTACCTCGCGCGCCCATGTCAACGCGCTGATCGCGGCGTCAGGTCCGGAGATGAACGCCCGCGCCCGCTGGCTGGTGCGCAACAACGGCTATGCCGCGAATGCGATTGAGTCGTGGGCCGCCAACACGGTCGGCGATGGCATCAGCCCCAATTCCAGCATTGCCCAAGCCGCCCGCAAGGATGCTGTCCAGCGGCTCTGGCTTGCCTGGACCGACGATGCTGATGCCGAGGGGCTGACGGATTTCTACGGCTTGCAGCGCCGCGCCGCCCGCGAGGTGTTCATGACCGGCGAGGTATTTCTCCGCTTTCGGCCCCGCCGTGTGGAAGATGGACTGACCGTGCCACTGCAGATCCAGATGCTGCCATCGGAAATGCTGCCGCTTCAGCACAACGCGGTGGACGGCAATGGCAACATCATCCGCCAAGGGATCGAGTTTGATCGGGTCGGCCGCCGCGTGGCCTTCCATTTCCTGCGCCGCCACCCCGGCGACAGCACCGATCCGGGGTTGGCAGGCGAAACCGTCCGGGTTCCAGCCAGCGAAGTGCTGCATGTCATTGACCCGGTCGAGGCCGGGCAATTGCGCGGTGTGTCGCGCTTTGCACCTGCCATCGTGAAGCTGTTCCTGCTCGATCAATACGACGACGCCGAACTCGACCGCAAAAAGGTGGCGGCGATGTACGCAATGTTCGTGACATCGCCCGCCCCGGATAATCCCCTCGCCCCGCCTGACGAGGAATATGAAGTGGCCCCCGGCCAGGTGGTCCGTCTCGACCCCGGCGAGGACGTGACCGTCAGCGCGCCAGCGGACTCGGGCGCCACTTACGAGCCGTTCCAGTATCGGACCCTCCTGCAAATCTCTGCCGCGCTGGGCATTCCCTACGGCTACCTGTCCAACGACGGGGCCAAAGGCAACTTCTCGAACTCGCGACTGTCGCTGATCGAGTTTCGCCGCAGGGTGTCGGCCTGGCAGCATTCGGTGATGGTGTTCCAGATGTGCCGCCCGGTCTGGGCAAGGTTCATGGACACGGCGGTGTTGGCGGGTGCGCTGCGATTGCCGGGCTATGACCGCCGCCGCGCGGAATATCTCGCCTGCAACTGGCTGCCGACCAAATGGGATTGGGTCGATCCCCTGAAAGATGCCAATGCGGAGATTGCCCAAATCGAAGCCGGTCTGAAATCGCGCACCCAAGCCATCGCCGAGCGCGGCTACGACGCCGAGCAGGTTGATGCCGAAATCGCCCGAGAACGTGACCGGGAACGCAGGCTGGGCCTCGACTTCCGCCGTCCGGGATCCCCGGCACAGGCA
>JANLQT010000599.1:0-4028 GCA_031368035.1 Rhodobacterales bacterium
TGGCCCATATGACGCTGTCGGACAAGCCTTTCATGGGGTCGGTCACCGCGCCGGAACGGGCGGTTGATTCCGTTGATATGGCAAAGATTCTGTTCGGCGCGGATTTTGTCGACCAGAACACCGTGATGACCAGCCTGATCAACATCAACTCGCCGATGACCTTTGACGGCATCATGATGGGCGCGCTGGAGGTTTATGCGGCGAACAATCAGGCCGCGATCGTGTCGCCCTTCATCGTCGGCGGGGCGATGGCGCCTGTGACGGTGGCGGGGACGCTGACGCAGGTTCTGGCGGAAGTGCTGGCGGGGGTGGCGTATAGCCAGCTTGTGCGGCCCGGGGCGCCGGTGATTGCGGGGGCGTTTGTGACCTCGATCGACATGAACTCGGGCGCGCCGACGTTCGGCACGCCCGAGGCGAGCCACATCACCTATGGCGCCGGGCAACTGGTGCGTCGCCTGGGGCTGCCGTATCGGTCGGGCGGGGCGTTTTGCGGATCGAAGCTGCCGGACGCGCAGGCGGCTTACGAATCGGCGAACAGCCTGAACATGGCGCTGCTGGCGGGGGTAAACTTCATGCTGCACGCTTGCGGCTGGCTGGAGGGGGGGCTGGTCAGCTCGTATGAGAAGTTCGTGATGGATGCCGACCAGCTTGGCATCCTGCACCACCTCGCGCAGGGGGTGAGCATGGATGTGAACGGTCAGGCGATGGATGCGATCCGCGAAGTGGGGCCGGGCGGGCATTATCTGGGCTGCGAGCACACCCAGGCGAATTTCAAATCGGCGTTCTGGCGGACCGACCTGCTGGACTACAAGCCGTTCGAGACCTGGGCCGAAGAGGGCGCGCGCGATACGCAGACGCTGGCGAACGAGCGGGTGAAGAAGATGCTGGGCGATTATCAGCAGCCCGATCTGGACGCCGGGATCAGTGAAGCGCTGAGCGAGTTCGTGGCCAAGCGCAAATCGGAAATGCCGGACGCTTTTGTCTGAGCCGGTACCAAGCTTGAGCTTTGCCTGAGGATTGAAAGGCCCCGCGCATCGGCGGGGCCTTTTCATTTGCGCGGGCCCGCCGGGCCTAGACCAGCCGCAAAGGTTCGCGCGGCAGCATCCGCGCCTCGCCCAGAAGCGCGATCAGCACGTCGATGTGGCGGCTGACCGAATAGCCGGCATCCCCGGCGCGGCGGGTTTCTTCGATCTGCTCTTCCACCTCCATCAGGCGCGGCAGGGCACGGTCCGGCGACGGCTCGCTTTGGATCAACCGGCGCAGGTCACGTTCGCTGCGATAGTCCACCTGACCGAAACGGGCAGCGCGGATCAGCATGGCCGGGCGGCGCATGTTGGCAAGCAGATTGCGAAGATCGCTCATGTTTAGTCTCCCCTAGGTTGTTTTGCCACCATTGCACAACGGAAACGCCTGTTGCGCGCTTGGTGAAAGAGGCGGGCGCTGCTTACGAATTGGTTTAAGAAACCCGGACAATGCTAGGCAATCTAAGCCAAATTAACGATCAGTTAACCAACTCTACCAAGGGTTGAGTCGAAACCACCAAAACGGGGGCCTTCTGGTGTCGAAGGTAGTGTCGCATCGAACCGATCCAACCTTGCGCGAGGCATGCCCCGACTGGCTGCCGCGCGCTGTCCAGCTTTACCTTGATCATGTTGTGCATGGCCAATCGCTGCGCGCGCTGGCCCGGCGCGAGGGGTGCAACGCCTCGACCGTGCTGCGCCTTGTCCGCCGCTATGAGACACGGCGCGATGACCCGCTGTTGGATCAGGCGCTGACCGCACTGACCCAACGCACTGCCGCCGCCGACATGCCCCGGCTTCACGCCCATTCCCTGCCCGAAGAAAAGGACTTTGCTGCCATGACCGCCCCCATCCGCTCTGCCGCGATTCTACCCATTGATGAGGCCACCCTGCTGCGCGAGGCGCGCCGCGTCCTGCGCCGTCTGGTAGAACCGGGGGCCTTCTTGGCCATCGCGCCCGATCTGGACAAGGCGGCGGTGATGCGCAGCGCCGGCGGCGCCGAGCCGGTGACGACGACGACGCTGGAGCGGCGCGTGGCGCAGGCTTTCGCGCTGAAGGACTGGATCGCCTGCACCAAGCCGGGGCGCATCTCGCGCTATGAACTGACGCCGGCGGGCCGGGCTGCGCTGCGCCGGATGGTGGAAGGCGACGAGGTGGTGCCGGGCCTTGCCGAAGCACCAAGCCCCTTTGCCGGCCAGCACCGCGAGATGACCGTGCGCGAGTTTCACAGCGCGGACGGTGCGCGCAAGGCCCGCGTGAACCTGGCCGAAAGCCCGGTGCAGGTGCTGGGACGCCGGCGTGACAAGGCGGGTCAGCCGTTCCTGTCGGCCGATCTTGTGGGCGCGGCCGAGCGTCTGCGCGAGGATTTCGAAGTGGCGCAAATGGGCGGCCCGCGTGTCGCACAAAACTGGGACCGGTTTTTGACGGTGGGCGACCGGGGCGGGTTCCGGGGCGATTCCGGCCTCGCCGAGGGCCCGCGCGCGGCGCGCGACCGGGTCCAGGCCGGGCTGAAATGCCTGACGCATCCGCTGGACGATCTGGTGCTGCTGGTGTGCTGCCATTTGCACGGGATCGAGACCGCCGAGACGCGGCTGGGTCTGACGGCGCGCTCGGGCAAGGAACTGCTGCGCGTGGCGCTGACCTATCTGCGCCGGCATTATGACGAGACCTATGGGCGGTCAGGCCCGTTGATCGGCTAAGGCAAAGGGGGGCCGAAGCGCGCCGGCCCCCCAAATGCTCAGGCGGCGCTGGTGATGCCCGCCTTGTTCACGATGCCCGCCACGGCGCCGCCAATCAGCGGCGCCACGATGAACACCCAAAGCTGGGAAATCGCCGCGCCGCCGACAAACAGCGCCGGCCCGATCGAGCTGGCCGGGTTCACCGAAACACCGATGACGCGAATGCCGACCAGATGGATCGCGGCCAGCGTCAGGCCGATGGCCAGCCCGGCAAAGCCCGGTGCAGCGCCCGGCCCGGTTGCGCCCAGAATGACCGTGACGAAGATGAAGGTCATCACCGCTTCAAACACCAAAGCGGCGCCCAGCGAATATTCCCCCAAGTAGCCCGGCCCATAGCCGTTCGTGCCCATGCCGCCGGTCCAGGTCGCGGTGCCCGAGGCGATGATGTAAAGCACACCCGCGCCGATGATCGCGCCCACAACCTGCGCCACGACATAACCGCCGAATTCCGCCGCCTCCATCCGGCCTGCGAGCAAGGCGCCCAGGCTGACCGCGGGGTTCAGATGCGCCCCGGAAATTGCACCAAGGACGTAAGCCACCGCCACGATGGAAATACCGAAGGCCAGCGAAATGCCGGTCAATCCGATGCCAGAGGTGGTGGCTTCCGCCCCGCCTGCAATCACCGCCGAGCCGCAGCCGAACAGCACCAGGATTGCGGTCCCAAGTGCCTCGGCAATCAGTTTCTACATCATCCCTCAGTCTCTGTCTTGTTTGCTGGCAAGGGTTCGGGGCTTGCATGCATTGCAAACCCGCTTCCCTCGCGCCCCACCCGTCTGCCGATTGCCTCGGCAGCGCGCAGGGATTATGTGTAGAAAAGCTTTATCCGGCAAAGGGAATTTGCGGTGCGCGATCTGAAGCTTCCCGACCAGCGCCATCCCGAAAAGGCGCACCGACCCGATCAGGTGCAGCCCAAGAAGCCGGACTGGATTCGCGTCAAGGCGCCCACCGGCGAAGGCTACAAGCGCACGCGGGACATTCTGCGTGAGAAAAAGCTGGTCACGGTCTGCGAAGAGGCAGGCTGCCCGAACGTGGGCGAGTGCTGGAGCCAGGGCCACGCCACCATGATGATCATGGGCGACATCTGCACCCGCGGCTGTTCGTTCTGCAACATCGCCACCGGCAAACCCCGCGCGCTGGACCTGTTTGAACCCGGCCGCGTCGCCCATGCGGTATCGGAACTCGGGCTGAAGCACGTCGTCGTCACGTCAGTGGACCGCGACGATCTGGAGGATGGTGGCGCGGAACATTTCGCCATGACCATCCGCGCCAT
>JANLQT010000601.1:0-1822 GCA_031368035.1 Rhodobacterales bacterium
GCCCGTTCGGGTACGATCCCTAACGCGGCATGTCCTGCCTGAATTGGCGCTGAAGGATTCCCGCCACGATCTGCGGACATTCCAGATGCGGGATATGGCCAGTTTTATCGAGAAGGTGAAGCGCCATGTCACCACGCGCCGCCAATGCCTGACGCCACGGGACGATATGGTCGGCGCGCCCCCAAAGAAGCGCCGTTGGCGCGGTGATGCGCGAAAGAGCGGCAGTCAGATCAAATCCCTGCACACCGTCCGGAAAGAGAGCGTCAGCCATCGCGATCTGCGCTGCCCGCATCGCAGGGTCTTGGCGGGGCAGCATGGCGGCTTTGGCGAAATCATCGGTGATGAAATCAGGCGATGCCGACAGCCGTTTCAGCCAGGGCGTCAGACTTTCCACCCGGCTGGCGCGGGCAATGCCAGTCAGCGCCGCGCCGTCAATGTCAGCACCAAGCCCGGCCGGGGCGATCAGGGTCAGCGAGGCGATCTGGCGCGGCCTGATGTCAGCAAGCGCCAGCGCAACCGCGCCACCAAGCGAATGGCCGAGCAGGTGGACATGGTCCACGCCGGTCCGGTCAAACGCTTCCACCAGCATCCGGGCAAGGGCGGCGAAATTGGCAACGTTGCGGCGGGGGGATTTGCCGTGGCTCGGCAGGTCAATCCGGATCAGCGTCAGGTCGGGCGGCAACAGCCGCTCCAGCGGGGTCCAGCCGGTGGTATCGGCGGCAAAGCCGTGCAGCAGCAAGAGCGGCGTGCCGGTGCCCTGGCGCTGGGTGACATGCAACTCGCCCGGTTGGGCTTGCCAGCCGAGGACAATTGCCGGGGCGGCGAGGTGTTGCAGGGCTTCAATATCGGCGCGCTGGATACGGCCGTGCGGGCCAGTGCCGGGGATGTGTTCCAGCGCAATCCCCGCATCCCGCGCCAGACGTCGGGCGGCGGGGGTGGCCCGGATCCCGCCCGGATCGGCGCTGCCGGGGGAGGCAGCGGCGGCTACGGCTGTAGGAACCGGAGCAGAGGGTGTGTGCTGCGCCGCTTCGGCGGGATTTGTACTCGACGCTGGTGCATCCCCCACCACTTCGCCCGCAGCATAAATCCAGGCCATGGCGGTGCCGACGGCGACGACCTGACCGGGGCTGGCGCAGATATGGTGCAAATGGCCCGAGGCCGGGCTTTCCACCTCCATCGCGGCCTTGTCGGTCTCGATGTCAAACAGCGCAGCACCTTTTTCGACAGGGGCACCCTCGGCGATATGCCAGACCGACAGCGTGCCGCTGGCCATATCCATATCAACCTTCGGCATGATCACTTCGACAGGCATCAGATCTGACCCCGGACCAGACGGCGGGCGGCAATCTCGATCTTGTCGGCCTGCGGCACGGCGGCGCGTTCCAGATCGGGGTTATAGGGGATCGGCGCTTCCGCCCCGCCCAGCCGGACAATCGGCGCATCAAGGTAATCGAACGCCTCGCTTTCCGCGATCAGCGCCGAGATTTCAGCCCCGACGCCCAGCGTGCGCACCCCTTCAAACACACAGAGCAGCTTGCCGGTTTTCTTGACCGAAGCGATGATGGTGGCGCGGTCAATCGGGCGCACGGAGCGCAGGTCGATCACTTCCGCCGCAATCCCCTCAGCCGCCAGCTTTTCTGCCGCCTCCAGGGCGCGGTGCACCATGATGGCCGTCGCAACGATGGTGACATCGGTGCCCGCACGACGGATCGCCGCCTTGCCGATGGGCACGGTGTAATAGCCCTCGGGCACCTCGCCCTTCATCTTGTAGAGCAGCTTGTGTTCAAACACGATCACCGGATCGGGATCGGCCAAAGCCGCC
>JANLQT010000033.1:0-3224 GCA_031368035.1 Rhodobacterales bacterium
ACGATATCGGGACGGGTCGAAAGCACCTGGCCGAACTTGATATAGGCGGGGCCAAGGGCGGTCAGTGCCCGCGTCACCGGCGGCAAGGCCGGATCGCCCCGCGCGCCCAGCCAGCGGAACGGCCACCCCAGCATCCGCGCCACGATCCGCAAACTGGTCGGGGCGCCCATCGCGTCCAGCACGACGGCCATGGCGCCTGTGCGTTCGAAGGTCGCGCCGGTGCGTATCAGCCGGAAGATGTTGTGCGGGCCGCGCATCTCAGACTTTCCAGCCCGAATGAAGCGCCGCGACCCCCATCGTCAGGTTGCGGTATTTCACCTGAGAGAACCCTGCCGCGCGGATCATTGCGGCAAAGCTGTCCTGATCGGGGAACTTCCGGATCGATTCGACCAGATACTGATAGGACGCCCGATCGCCCGTGACCGCCTGCCCCATCGCCGGGATCACGTTGAACGAATATTTGTCGTAGGCCCATTGTGCCAGATCGTTCGGAATCCGGCTGAACTCCAGCACCATCAGCCGGCCACCGGGCTTCAACACCCGGAACGCCTCGGCCAGGGCATCCGCAATCCGCGTCACGTTCCTTATGCCGAAGCTGATCGTGTAAACATCAAACGTGTTTGCGGCGAAGGGCAAGGCCATCGCATCGCCGACCACCCAGTCCAGCCGCTCGGACAGCGCTGCTGCCTCGCCGCGCTCGCGCCCCGCCACCAGCATCGCTTCGGTCATGTCCAGCACCGTCGCCCGCGCCCCCGGTGCCCGCTTCAGGAAGCGGAACGCCACATCCCCGGTCCCGCCCGCCACATCCAGCAGCGTCTGGCCATCACGCGGGGCCAGCCAATCCATCATCGCGTCTTTCCAAAGCCGGTGCACGCCGCCCGACATCAGATCGTTCATCAGGTCATAGCGCCCTGCGACCGAGGAAAAGACCCCGTGCACCATCCCGGCCTTCTTGGCTTCCGGCACGTCCTGAAAACCAAAATGCGTGGTGCGCTCGTCAGATGTGGTCATGGCGGTGCCTGAAGCCTTAAGGTGCAACTGTCCCTGCTTATAAGGGGAAAGCCCCAAGCCGCAATGCGGCGCTTCCGCCGCAAGGACGCCCATGCCCGAACTGCCCGAGGTTGAAACCGTTCGCTGCGGCCTGGCTCCGGCGATGGAAGGGGTGCGAATCGCCAATGCCGCGATAAACCGCCCTGATCTGCGCTGGCCCCTGCCCGAACGGATGGCCGAGCGTTTGACCGGGGTCACGGTCACTGCCTTGCGCCGCCGCTCGAAATACATCCTGGCCGATCTGTCCTCGGACGAGACGCTGCTTATCCATCTGGGCATGTCCGGCCGGATGCTGGTTTCGGGCGCGATGCTGGGCCAGTTTCACCACGACCATCCCGCGCCGCAGAAGCATGACCACGTCGTGCTGACCATGGCGAACGGCGCGCGCATCACCTTCAACGACGCCCGCCGCTTTGGCATGATGGACCTGATGCCGACGCAGGCGGCAGACCAGCACAAGCTGCTTGCGGGCCTTGGCCCCGAGCCCTTGGGCAACGCAATGAACGAGGCTTATCTCGCAGCCAAGTTCGCTGGGCGCGCGACCCCGATCAAATCTGCGCTGCTTGACCAGCATCTGATCGCGGGCCTTGGCAACATCTACGTTTGCGAGGTGCTGCACCGCGCCCATATCGCCCCGACCCGGCTGACCGGCAGCCTGACCCAGGCCGAGATTGCCCGCCTCGTCCCCCTGATCCGCGACGTTCTGACCGAGGCCATCGCGGCGGGCGGCTCCTCTCTGCGGGACTACCGGCAGGCGGATGGCGAGCTTGGCTATTTCCAGCACCGCTTCCGCGTCTATGACCGCGAGGGCGAACCTTGCCCCACCCAAGGCTGCCCCGGCACGATTGTCCGCATCACCCAGTCAGGCCGGTCGTCCTACTTCTGTCCGGTCTGCCAAAGCTAAATTTCACCTTGGTCCAAATATTCCACGGGGGTCCGGGGGTGTGAAACCCCCGGCCTGGGCCACCCTTGCACCGCCCCGAACTTCAGGCCAAGCTTTGCGCCATGACCGATCTCATCCAGACCGAACGGCATGATGCCGTCCTTCTTCTCCGCCTCAACCGGCCGCAGGCGCTGAATGCGCTCAGCACCGGGATGATGGCCGAACTGGCCGCCGCCTTGACAGACGCGCAGGCCGACGACGGGGTCCGCGCCGTCGTGCTGACTGGCAGCGAAAAGGCCTTCGCAGCCGGCGCCGACATCCGCGAAATGGCGGGCTTGAGTTTCGCCGAGGCCTTTACCCGCGACATCTACGGCCCCGAATCCCGCGTGCTCGCGCAGTTTCCAAAGCCCCTGATCGCCGCCGTGTCGGGCTATTGCTTCGGCGGTGGCTGCGAGTTGGCCATGCTGTGCGATCTGATCTTCGCGGGCGAAACCGCTCGGTTTGCCCTTCCGGAAACCGGGCTTGGCATCATTCCTGGCATGGGCGGCACCCAACGCCTGCCGCGCCTTGTCGGGCCAGCGCTGGCGATGGACATGATCCTGACCGGCCGCCAGTTGTCCGCAACCGAGGCGCTGGCCGCCGGGCTGGTTGCCCGCGTTCTGCCTTCCGACCAGCTTCTGTCCCAGACGCTCGATGCCGCCAAAGCCATGGCCGCGCGTCCCGCACTGGCCATGCGTGCGGCCAAGGAAGCTGTCCACCGTGGCGCCGAGGTTGGCCTTTCAGAAGGAATCGCGCTGGAACGGCGGCTGTTTCACAGCCTTTTCGCCACCGAGGACCAGAAGGAAGGCATGGCCGCCTTCGCTGAAAAGCGTCCTGCGGTCTTCAAACATCGCTAGACGGTCAGTTTCCTGTTTCCTTCCAGCCGAACTTCCTTTAATGGCCATCCCCACATGCGCGTGGGCCCGCTTAGGCAAGAATCGAACCTGATCCCCGGATCGGGGCCTTCGGTCTTTCGTGCAATCTGAAACGAAGACCGAACAAATTCGAGAGATCCATGGCCAATACCGAACAGTCCAAGAAGCGTGCCCGTCAGTCCGAAGCGCGCTATGCCGTCAACAAGGCGCGCCGCTCGCGCATCCGCACCTTCCTGCGCAAGGTCGAAGAAGCCATCACCGCCGGAAACCCGGACGCGGCCAAGGCCGCCCTGCTGGCTGCCCAGCCGGAACTGGACCGCGGCGTCGCCAAGGGCGTGCTGCACAAGAACACCGTGGCGCGCAAAATGTCGCGCCTC
>JANLQT010000044.1:0-1962 GCA_031368035.1 Rhodobacterales bacterium
GGCGAGATCGAGGATATGAAGGCCGCCTTCCAGGCCCGCCTGAATGACGAGATGGAGGCCGGCAAGGCCTACAAGCCGAACAAGGCCGACTGGCTGGATGGCCGCTGGAAAAACCTCGCGCCGAAGGATCTGGACAATTACCAGCGCGGTGAGACCTGGATCAAGCCCGACACGCTGGCCGATATCGGCGCCGCGCTGACCCGGGTGCCGGACGGGTTTGACCTGCACAAGACCGTCGGCCGCCAGCTTGAGGCGAAAAAAGAGATGTTCGCCAAAGGCCAGGGCTTTGACTGGTCCACGGCCGAGGCTTTGGCCTTTGGCTCGCTGCAACTGGAAGGCTTCCCGGTGCGCCTGTCCGGTCAGGATTGCATGCGCGGCACCTTCAGCCAGCGCCAGTCCGGCTGGGTCGATCAGACCACCGAAGAGCGGTTCTACCCCCTGAACCACATCCGCCCCGGTCAGTCGCGCTATGAAGTCATCGATTCCATGCTGTCGGAATACGCGGTGCTGGGCTTCGAATACGGCTATTCGCTGTCCGAACCCAACGCCCTGACGCTATGGGAAGCGCAGTTCGGCGATTTCGCCAACGGCGCGCAGATCACTTTCGACCAGTTCATTTGCTCGGGGGAAAGCAAGTGGCTGCGGATGTCGGGTCTGGTGTGCCTGCTGCCGCATGGCTACGAAGGTCAGGGGCCGGAACATTCCTCCGCCCGGATGGAGCGGTTCCTGCAGAACTCGGCCGAGGACAACTGGATCGTGGCGAATTGCTCGACCCCGTCGAACTATTTCCACGTCCTGCGGCGGCAGTTGCACCGCACTTACCGCAAACCCTTGATCCTGATGACGCCGAAAAGCCTGTTGCGGCACCCGATGTGCGTCAGCGACGCGTCCGATTTCCTCGATGGATCGACCTTCCACCGCGTGCTGTGGGATGATGCACAAAAGGGCCATTCCAAGCTGGTGCTGAAGCCCGATGCCGAAATCAAACGCGTCGTCCTGTGCTCGGGCAAGGTCTATTATGACCTTCTGGCCGAACGCGACGCGCGGGGCCAGGACGACACCTATCTGATGCGGATCGAACAGCTTTACCCGGTGCCGACCAAGTCGCTGACGGCGGAATTGTCGCGCTTCAGCCAAGCCGAATGGATCTGGTGCCAGGAAGAGCCGAAGAACCAGGGCGCCTGGAGCTTCATCGAGCCCGAACTTGAAACGCTGCTGACGAAGATCGGCGCGAAGAACACCCGGGCCAGCTATGCCGGGCGCAGCGCCTCGGCCTCGCCGGCCACGGGCCTCGCCAGCCGCCACAAGTTCGAACAGGAAACGCTTCTCAAGGAGGCTCTGGGCTGATCGCCCGGAGGAGCTAAAGCAAATGACCGATGTGATGGTGCCCTCGCTGGGCGAAAGCGTGACCGAAGCGACCGTGTCCACCTGGTTCAAGAAGCCAGGCGACGCGGTAAAAGCCGACGAGATGCTGTGCGAGCTTGAAACCGACAAGGTTTCGGTCGAAGTGCCCTCGCCGGTGGCCGGCGTTCTGTCGGAAATCCTCGCGCCCGAAGGCACAACGGTCGGCCCCAATGCGCGGCTCGCCATTGTTGCCGAAGGCGCCGTGGCGGCCACCTCTCCCAAAGCCGCGGCGATGGCGGCGGCCTCCGCCCCAACCCCCGCCGCGAAGGACGTTGAAAACGCGCCTTCCGCCAAGAAAGCGATGGCCGAAGCCGGGCTTTCGCCCGATCAGATGACCGGCACCGGCCGCGATGGCCGGGTGATGAAGGATGACGTGGCCCGCGCCGTTGTCGCGCCCGCGCCCACCCCGCCGCCGGAACCCGCCGCCATCCCGCGCGGCCCGGTTCTGGCCGAAGACGCCGCGCGCGAGGAGCGTGTGAAGATGACGCGCCTGCGCGCCACCATCGCCCGCCGCCTGAAAGACGCGCAGAACACCGCCGCCATGCTGACGACCTATAA
>JANLQT010000084.1:0-5449 GCA_031368035.1 Rhodobacterales bacterium
GCGATACCGCCAAAATTCGCCGCAAAGGCGTCAAACGGGCGATCCCAGTCCAGCATGGTGAAACCGGGGCTGCGCTGGGCCAAGGCGGCCGTCACCTTCTCCAGATTGTGCGACGCGGGGCTGACGCTGCCCGCAACCCAGCGCCCGACCAGACTTTTGTCTACGCCCGCCTCTTGTGCAAGCCTGCCACGGCTGATCGACAGCGCTTTCAGTAAAAGATCAAGTTTACGAGCGAAATCAGGCGCATTGGGCATGGATCACCGGGGCAGCGAGGCCAAAGCCTCGCACGCGTTTGCAACCGGATGCAACCCCGTTGCACCAGCTGGCACCCGCCGCTGCATCTGGGTTGCAAGGCCGAATCCGGGGATAACGCCGCCAGTGCTGCGATACGATTTTGCTTCCGCCGGTTCTGGCCAAAGCGCCCGGCGGGCTTACCGCAGGGCCCCCCTGTGGCCATGACCAGCGGAAGGCGTCACCGGTATTTCATGACGCAGCGCCAGTCGATTTTCTGGCCTGGGCGGCACTGATCTTCAGTGCCGCCTTGCTTTTTGCGCGCCCCATCCTGGCACGCAGGCTCTGCTCGGGATGCTTGATCGCAAACGCATTAGAGCGGATCGTGAGGTTGGCGATACTTGAACCCCGCTCCCCGGGTTGAAGCCTTTTGCCCACCTCAAGGAGGCC
This sequence comes from Rhodobacterales bacterium, assembly GCA_031368035.1. GTDB lineage: Bacteria > Pseudomonadota > Alphaproteobacteria > Rhodobacterales > Rhodobacteraceae > Stagnihabitans. The sequence continues at coordinate 682 of JANLQT010000084.1, forward strand.
CCGATGCCAACCGAAATCGACCCGTCAAATCCTGCGACCTGGGACCCCGCGCTAGACGCCGTCTTGGCCGCGCCAAAGCATCACAAAGTGCTGTTCGAGAATGAAAATCTGCGCGTTCTCGAAGTCAGTCTGCCCCCCAATGACGAAGAGCCCGTCCACCACCACCGCTGGCCGTCGGTGTTCGTCCTAGACCAGATCAAACCCCCGGTTGTGGACATTTCTCCAGACGGCGAACGGCTGCCACCCAACCGCGATGTCATCGCGGCTTTGGATTCATGGGACAAGAAAGGCTGCCTCGTGGTCCACATGGCACCGCAACCCGCTGGCCGCGTCCTCAACGAATCTGACCTGCCGCTCCACGGCATCCGGATCGAAATGAAGAACATGGGCTAGACTCAGCCCTCGGACCCGCCGCGCAACCCGCCTTGCCCTTTCACGCCGGCGCAAATATCCCGGGGTCTGGGGCCGCCCCCGGCTCTGCGCTCTCGTCCGGGACCTTCCCATGCACATCTATGCCATCGGCGACATCCACGGCCAGCTTGCCCTCCTGCGCGAGGCGCACAGCCGCATCGCGCGCGATCAAATGGAATACGGTCCCGGCCCGATCATCCACCTTGGCGACTATGTCGACCGTGGCCCCGACAGCCGCGGCGTGGTGGACCTTCTGATGCGCGGCATGGACGAGGGGCGCAACTGGCAGGTGCTTCTGGGCAATCACGACCGCATGTTCACCGGCTTTCTGCGCGATCCCGCCTGGCAAGACCCTGGCCTCCGGTCCGACCTGTCCTGGCTGCACTGGAAGCTGGGCGGCGGCGCAACGCTGGCGTCTTATGGCGTGAGGAACGCCGCCGACCGCCCGCTCGGCAAAGTCCATGCCGAGGCGGTGGCGGCCGTCCCCACCGAACACCGCGCCTTTCTGGAAAGCCTGCCCGACCGCCATCAGGCAGCCGAGGCGATCTTCGTCCACGCCGGCCTTCGCCCCGGCATTGCCTTGGTCGACCAGTCTCAGACCGACCTCGTCTGGATCCGTCAGGGCTTCCTTGACCTGCGCACCGATTACGGCGCGCTGGTGGTGCATGGCCATACCGCCATCGACGCCCCGACCCATTACGGCAACCGGCTGAACCTCGATTCCGGCGCAGGTTACGGCGGGCCGCTGACCGCCGCCGTGATCCTGGGCCGCGAAGCCCATGTGCTGACTGCCGAGGGCCGCCGCAAACTGCCGATCACGCCCGACGCTCCGGATCGCTAAGCCGAAAACTTGCGCCATTCGCCGCAACACCGCCACAAAACCGCAAGGATTTGCCCCCAGCTGCGCGGCAGGCTGACCTCATCGCATCAACCAGTGAGGGTGAACATGAGTGTGGAAATGGTGGACGGAATTCGCGTGATCAAACTGAAGGACAGCGAGGCGGGCGCACGGGAAAAGGCCGATGACATGCGCACCCTGGCCTACCTGTTCCAACTGCTGTCCGGCGGCCACGCGACGCGCGATGGCACGGTGTTTGAACGCCACGTCCTGTAACATCACGGCCGCCCGGCCTGCTCGGGCGGCCCCTCAGCGGCTCATGGTTCGGTATTGCACCAGCGACACCGCCCCGATCCCCGCCGCAACCACGGCGATCAGCCAGAACAGGCCGTAATTGCCGAACCCATCCATCAGCCTGGCATAGGCAAGCGGAGAAATAGCCGCCCCCAGCAGCCCATTGCCCAGAATGATCGACGGCACGCGCGGGTCGTCCCCCATCTTGCGCGAGGCGGTCACATATTCCGCCTGAAAGAACAGCCCCGCCGAAACCCCCATCGCCGGAAAGAACACCGCCGGGCTGACCCAGATCGCCAGCAGCGAACACCCCGCCGCCCATAACGCGGCAAAGGTGAACAGCGCGAACGCCGGGATCCGGTCCGCAACGGCGATCAGCACCAGTCTCGTCGCCAACGCCACGATGAAAAACACCGACAACAGGCGCGCCGCGCTGACCTCGTCCATGCCGGTGCGGATCAGCGCGGTGGGACCAAGCCCTGCCAACGACGCCTCGATTCCGATCGCCAACAGCGCCAGCGACAGGATCGGCCAATGCAGCCGGAACCCTTTCCCAGCCAAGGCAGGCTGCACCCCCGTCATCCCCGCCTTCCAGGCCGCGATCCAGGCCAGCACCGCCAGAACCGCAATCGCGCCAAACACCGGGCGCGGATTGCCCCCCATCAGCACAAAGCCGAAAGGCGCGGCAATCGCGCCCAGCGAGAACACCGCATTGATCAGGCTCAGCATCGACGGCCCCCGCGCGCCGTAAGCCGTCATGATGCGCGGGTTGAACTGCGCGGCAATTGCGCCATAACCAAAGCCGAAGACCAGCGCCCCCGCCAGCGCCACCGGCCACAACGGCGCCACCGCCATGATCGCGGCCCCCACCGCCAGCACCGCCATGCCCGGCTGGGCCGACAGCCGTTCCGACCAGAAATACATCGCCCCCACGCCCAGAAGGCAGCCGATCCACAACGTCGAGACCAGCCACCCCGCACTGGCGGTGGACAGTTGAAACTCGCGCGCAAACACCGGCAACGCCGGCCCGAAAATTGCCATGCCGCAGCCGACGATGAAAAAGCCCATGACGGCAGCGGTCAAAAGGGCGGTCTTGGCACTCGGCTCGGGGGTCATTGCAGGCTCGGGACAGGGGTCCGCGCCAGCTATCCCAGCCCGCAAGACAGGGTCAACCCGACCCCGGCGTTTTCCGCAAATACCCAGCGTAGGCAATTCATCTTGGCCTAAATACTCGCCCAATAGCGGCCCAAACTACCGCAGCCGCACCTTCGCCCGCGCCGAGCGCCCCTTCGCATCAATCACCGACAGGGTCACGAACCCCGGGCTCAGATGCGCCAGCAAAGTCTGCCGCTCCGCCAGCCCCGTCGCCACCGGCGCCCCATCCGCCAGCCAGGTGAACGGCGCCGTCCCCCCCGCCACCCGCACCATCAACTCCCCCGCCAAAAGCTCCACCTCCGCCCCTTCCGGCGGAAAACTCAAACTCGGCGCATCCGCAGCCACCGCAAACGCCGCGCTGCGCGAGCGGAAATGCTGCAACGGCTGCGGCAGTTGCGCATTCGCCACCAGCAACGTCGCATCCGGGGCAGGCCGCTGCGGCACCAGATCGGGCGAGATCCGCGCAAATGCCTGAAACAGCACCGGCGCCGCCAGATCCGCCCCGAACGCCCCCGGCACGGGTGACCCATCCGGCCGCCCCATCCACACCCCCACCACATGCGCCCCGTCAAAGCCAATCGCCCAGGCATCCCGGTGCCCGTAAGACGTGCCAGTCTTGTAGGCCAGCCGGTTCTCTGGCGCCCCCGGCGGTGGCGCCAGCCCCGCCAGAATATCCCCCACTTCCCAGGCCGCCACCTCGGACAGGATGCGCTGTCCCGCCGCATGATCCGCGCCCTTCAGATAGGTCAGCGGCAGCGCCACCCCGCCCCGCGCAATGGCGGCATAAAGCTGCACCATATCCGTCAGCGTCACGCCAATGCCGCCCAAGGCAATCGCCAGCCCCGGCTGCCCCGGCGGCAGCCGGGCGTCCATTCCCGCCTTGTCCATCGCCTGAAGCAGCCGCGCCGGCCCAAAAGCCTCGGTCAGCGCCACCGCCGGAATGTTCAGCGAAAACTGCAATGCCTCGCGCATCCGCAAAGTGCCCCGGAACTGGCGGTCGAAATTCTGCGGCCGATATCCCCCGAAATCCGACGGCACATCGTCGATCATCGTCTCGGGATGCGCGAGTCCCTCATCAAACGCCAGCCCATACACCAGCGGCTTCAGCGTGGACCCCGGCGAGCGAATCGCCTCGGTCATGTCGATGAACCCCGCCCGCGCATCCGCCCGAAACGCCGCCGACCCGACCGAGGCCAAAATCTCCCCCGTCCGATAGTCCGCCGCGACCATCGCCACCTGCAACCGCTCGCCCTCCCCCCGCACGACATCCGCCGCCAGTTGCTCCAGCGCAACCTGCAACCCCTTGTCCAGCGTCAGGGCAATCACCTGCGCCTGCGGCTCCGCCAAACGCGCCCGGTCCGCCATATGCGGCGCGACGACCGGGAAATCCTGCCGCGCCCCCGGCACCACCTCCCGCATCGCCGCCGCTACCGCCCCGGCATCCAGCAGCCCCGCCGCCCCAGCCCGCTCTAAAACCCGGTCCCGCGCATCCGTCGCCCGCGCCACCGCCCGGTCCGGCCGCCGCCCCTCAGGGCTTTGCGGAATGGCCACCAGCAACGCCGCCTCCGCCGGGGTCAACCGCCGTGGCTCCTTGCCGAAATAGGCCAGCGAGGCCGCCCGCACCCCCTCCACATTACCGCCATAAGGCGCCAGCAGCAGATAAAGGTCCAAAATCTGCGCCTTGGTCAACCGCCGCTCCAGCGCCAGCGCCACCCGCATCTGCCGCAGCTTGCCCGCCACCTGACCCGTGCCGCTGTCCTCCAGCAACCGCGCCACCTGCATCGTCAGCGTGGACCCGCCCGACACCACATGCCCCGCGAGCGCCGCTTGCCCTGCCGCCCGCAACAGCGCCCAGGGGTCCACCCCGGCATGCCCATAAAACCGCCCATCCTCATAGGCCAGCAGCATCGCCACAAACCCCGGATCAACCTGGCCCGAGGTCACCCCCATCCGCCACCGTCCATCCGCCACAGTATAGGCCCGCAGCAGGGCCCCCTCCCGGTCCCGCACCTCCACCGAGGTTGCAATCTCCAGCGGCGGCAGCACCGTCGCATCGATCCAAAAATCCAC
>JANLQT010000138.1:0-4857 GCA_031368035.1 Rhodobacterales bacterium
GATCCAGCTTTCTGCTTGGCGACTCGGTCACATATATCCCTTTCTGGTATCGCCATTTGCGATCATTTAGTGCGTTGACGCAAGCATCGCACTTTGAGATAGTCTCACAATGATACTACGCCATAGGTAGCGAATCGGCAATGACCTCTGCTGGCAAAATTTCTCTCAGATCAGCACAAGCCAGCGCCGCTTGTCGCGCGGTGCTTGTCAAAACCAAAATCCCTATGGCTGGTTCTCACGGTCTTGACGTGAAAATAGCATCGAACGCTGAACCGTCTCAACACCTCATGCTTGGTTGAGGTAGCATGGCAAGCCTGACACCACTTTTTGCAAGCGCAGCCAAGGCTGCACAGCTACTCGACATGAAGCCATCCGAATTCACGACGCTTGTGAAGGCGGGTGTTCTGCCCGGCCCCAGAACCATCGGGGACCTTGAACGGTGGGATGTTGAGGGGCTCAGGGCGATCATGAACGGCCAAGCCGTCGATGGGCTAGGGGGCGTGGCGTGGTGAAGCCCAAGAAATACCTTTGGAGGCATCCCAAGGGCCGCTGGTATGTTCGCATCAAGAGTGGCGCGAAGTCTCACTATCATCCGATCAGTTCGAAAGAAGGCACGGAAGCCTTTGACCGCGAGTATTGGTCGATCGTGTCGGGCAAGAGGGCCGACGCCAAGAAGTCGTTCAAAGTGCTGATAGAGCTGGAGCGTCAGTCCGACCATTGGCGCGACCTCGCTCCCAGGACGCGGCGAGACTACGACAAGATGTTTGAGTATCTGCAAGAGAAGATCGGCACCAGGGAGGTCGATCGGATGACTCAAGCGGACATCTACGATGCCATGGACGCGAACAAGCATAGGGTGCGCTTCGCCAACTACATCCCTCAAGCCCTGAACATCCTGTTCAAACAGGCCATCAAGCGCAGGTGGCGGACCGATAATCCAGCGCTCGGCATAGAGCAGCTTAAGGTGCCCAAGGAACGAAGGCAGCCGCACCTTCCGTGGCCCGATTGGGCGGTCGAGCGGTTTCGGTCCGAGGCGGTGGGCTTGCCATGTCTGATCTTCGAGATCGGCGTCGGAAGTGTGCAAAGGCCTGGGGACTGGATTGAGTTCTGTTGGGGCGACTACGACGGAACCTCTCTGCGGCTGCGCCAGAACAAGACCGACAAACCTCTCACGTTGCCATGCACGGAACGCCTTCGTGACGCGCTAGATGAGAAGAAATCCTCGCTTGGTTTTGCGCCTTTGCCGAGCCGCCCAGTCCTGACCATCAAGGATGGGTCGGCCATGTCCTACCGCTATATGGCTGACATCATGCTTGCTGAACGCAAACGCCTCGGGCTGGAGGCCTTCGATCTCCACGTTCTTCGATACCGGGGCGTCATGGAACTCGCCTTGGCCGGCTGCGACGACGACGAAATTGCAAGCTTCAGCGGCCACAGCACCAAGGAAATGATCCGCAAGTATGCTGGCGAAGCAAGACAGATGATGCGGGCCCGTCAAGCAGCCGCGAAGCGCAAGTAGTCGAACAGAACAAGCACAGAACAAGAATCTGATACACGAGGTGATACATGAAAATACGTGCAACAGCTAAGCCATTGAAAACCTTGGAGGCGGGTACCGGAATCGAACCGGTCTTCACGGATTTGCAATCCGCTGCGTAACCTCTCCGCCAACCCGCCGCCGAAAGGTGACATGGCCTTAGCCCGGCTTTTGGCCAGTTGCAAGCCGGAAGGGCTTGGCGGAAGGTGCCGAAAGGGAGGCACCATGCGCGTCAAGCTGCGGTTTGAATTCGGCTCGGACTTGAAGCTGGGCCCCGGCAAGGCCGAGCTTCTGGACCAGATCGCCGCGCTTGGCTCGATCGCTGCGGCGGGGCGGGCGATGGGGATGAGCTACAAGCGCGCCTGGAGCCTGGTCGAAGAGATGAACGCCGCCTTCAACGCGCCGGTCGTAAACTCGGTCCGGGGCGGCGCCGGGCATGGCGGCGCGGTGCTGACCGAAACCGGCCGCCGGGTGGTGGCGCAGTTCCGCAAGCTGGAACAGCGGCTGGAAACGCCCGGGGCCAAGGACGAAATAGCCGCGCTTGTCGCCCTGATGCGACCGGGGCTTGGCGAGAGCGGTGCTGACTGATATGTTTTACGGAACATATCGGAGCCTGCCATGACCCATCTCCAAAAATCCCTTGTTCTTGCTGGCTTTTTCACTGCCTCCGCCCTCTCTCCGCTGGCCGCCTTGGCCGGCGAGATCACTGTCTTTGCCGCCGCCAGCCTGAAAACCGCGCTGGATCAGGCGGCGGCTGACTGGCAGACCAAGACCGGCAACACCGTCACGATCTCGTACGCTGGCACGCCGCAACTTGCCCAGCAGATCCAGAACGGCGCGCCGGCGGACCTGTTCCTGTCGGCCTCGGAAAAATGGATGGACACGCTGTCCGATGCGGCGCTGATCGACCCGGCGACGCGGGCGGACCTGTGGGGCAACACGCTGGTGCTGGTGGCTGGGGACGCGGACGCGGCGCCTGTGATCCTTGACCAGTCCACCGATCTCGCCGGCCTACTGAACGGCGGCAAGCTGTCGATGGCGCTGATTGATTCGGTTCCCGCCGGACAATATGGCAAAGAGGCGCTGGACACTCTTGGGCTCTGGCCCTCGGTCGAACCCAGTGTCGTGCAGTCCGAAAACGTCCGCGTGGCGCTGACCCTTGTGGCCAAGGGCGAGGCGGCTTTGGGCGTGGTTTACGGCTCGGACGCGGCGGCTGAACCTGCGGTGCAGGTGATCGCAACCTTCCCCGAGGACAGCCACAAAAAGATCGTCTATCCCGGCGCAGTGACGGCGAATGCGGCGGATGCCAAGGATGCGGCGGTGTTTCTGGCTTATCTGGCCAAGGACGCCGGGCCTGCGTTCACCGCGCAGGGCTTCACGGTCCTGACCAAGTGACGGACTGGCTTTCCCCTTCGGACTGGCTTTCCCCTTCGGACTGGCAGGCCCTGGTCCTGTCCCTGAAGGTGGCAAGCCTTGCCACGGCGGCCAGCCTGCCCTTCGGCATCTGGATCGCCTGGATTCTGGCGCGCAAATCCTTTCCCGGCCATGATATTCTGAACGGGCTTGTGCATCTGCCCCTGATCCTGCCGCCGGTGGCGACGGGGTATCTGCTGCTGGTGTCCTTCGGCAAGCACGGCTGGGCGGGCGCGTTTCTGTATGAGCATTTCGGCATCGTTCTGGCCTTCCGCTGGACCGGAGCGGCATTGGCGGGGGCCGTCATGGCCTTTCCGCTGCTGGTGCGCGCCATCCGACTGGCGTTCGAAGCGGTGGACCCGGGATTGGAGTCAGCTGCCTCCACGCTGGGGGCGGGGCGCTTGCGGGTGTTCTTGTCCATCAGCCTGCCACTCGCCCTGCCGGGGGTTCTGGCCGGGGCGGTGATGGGCTTTGCCAAGGCGATGGGCGAGTTCGGCGCGACCATCACCTTTGTCGCCAATATCCCGGGGCAAACCCAGACCTTGCCGACCGCAATCTACACCGCTCTGGCGGTGCCGGGCGGGGAAGGGCGGGCGGCGCGCCTTGTCGTGATTTCCATCCTTTTTGCCATGCTGGCGCTGGTCCTGTCCGAGGTGCTGGCGCGTTGGCTCGCCGCCCGGATCAAGGGGCGCAGGTAATGGCAGAGTCTGTGATCGAAATCGACCTGGCCCATGATTTCCCCGGCTTTGCCCTGCGTGTCGCCTTTGCCGCGCCGCGCGGCATCACCGCGCTGTTCGGGCCGTCGGGTTCTGGTAAAAGTTCGGTCGCCTTGGCGATGGCGGGGCTGCTCCGGCCCGATCACGCGGTGATCCGCCTGGGGGGCCGCGTCTTGCAGGACGCGGCGACATTCCTGCCCCCACCGTCCCGGCGGATCGGCGTGGTGTTTCAGGACCACCGATTGTTCCCGCATCTGACCGTCCGCCAGAACCTTGGCTATGCGCGCCGGTTCGGTGCGGCGCGCGGCGGGCCGGACCTTGGCGAGGTCGCGGACCTTCTGGGCCTTGCGCCGCTTCTGGACCGGGGCACGGCGGATCTGTCGGGCGGAGAGCGCGCGCGCGTGGCCATCGGCCGCGCGCTGCTGTCGGACCCCGCGGCGCTGATTCTGGACGAACCTTTTGCGGCGCTGGATGCGGTGCGCCGGGCCGAGATTCTGCCCTATCTTGAAAGCTTGCGCGACCGGTATGGCCTGCCGATGCTGCTGATCAGCCATGCCCTGGGCGAGGTCGCGCGACTGGCCAGCACTCTGGTGGTGCTGCAGGCGGGCCAGGTGGTGGCCTCGGGCCGGACCGAAGCGCTGCTGTCCGATCCAGCGCTGGTGCCGATCTTCGGCAGCGGCGAGGCCGGGGCGCTGATTGCCGGCCGGGTTGGCGCGCGGGCGGCGGACGGGCTGACCGAGGTGGAAACGGCGGGCGGGCCGGTGTTCCTGCCCGGGGCGCTGCCACCGCAGGGGAGTGCCATCCGCCTGCGCATCCGCGCGCAGGATGTGATGCTGGCGGTGGGGCCGGTCATCGGCATCTCGGCGCTGAACCTTCTGGACGCGGTGGTGGAAAGCCTGGCCCCCGAGGGCGAGGCCGGGATGATCGTGGTGCTGGGGCTGAAAGAAGAGCGGTTGCTGGCCCGGGTGACCCGGCGGTCCGCTGCCGCGCTGGGGCTGAAGCCAGGGTTGCCGGTGCAGGCCATCCTGAAGACGGTGGCGCTGGCCGGGGGGTAAGGCAGCGGAGCTTCGCACGGCTTTTGTCTCGCGCCGCGCCGTTGGCGCTTTGGCTCGGCGAGGGGGGGGGGGGGGGGCCCGCCCCCGCGGCGGCGGGCGCGGGTGGTGGTGTGGGGGGGGGGGGGGGGTGGGGGTG
>JANLQT010000147.1:0-5147 GCA_031368035.1 Rhodobacterales bacterium
CAGTATCTGGCCGGGGGCGGCGAGGGGTCTTACGTCGAGCATTCGGAAAACCCCGAAAGCCGGACCGAAAGCTATATCGCGATGAAGGTCGAGATTGCCAACTGGCGCTGGAAGGGCACACCCTTTTACCTGCGCACCGGCAAGCGGCTGCGCGCGCGCCATTCGGAAATCGCCATCACCTTCCGCGAACCGCCGCATATGATCTTCGACGATGCCAAGGACTGGAAGGCCAATGTGCTGGTGATCCGGCTTCAGCCGAACGAAGGTATGAACCTGATGGTGATGATCAAGGAACCGGGCCCGGGCGGCATGCGCCTCACGCAGGTGCCGCTGGACATGACCTTTGCCGATGCGCTTGGCGAATCGGCCGAGGATGTGCCCGACGCTTATGAACGCCTGATCATGGATGTGATCCGCGGCAACCAGACCTTGTTCATGCGCGGTGACGAGGTCGAGGCCGCCTGGGGCTGGGCCGATCCGATCATTCAGGGCTGGGAGGCGCGGGGCGACCGCCCACAAGGCTATGATCCCGGCTCTTCCGGTCCCGAAGATGCACTGATGCTGATGCACCGCGACGGGCGGCGCTGGCGCGAGATCAAATGATGGAGCTTGTCGCCTATCCCTCGCGCGGGGCGTTAGCTTCGGGGCTGGCGGGCGTGATCGCGGGCGAGTTGCGCAGCGCCTTGGCCAAGGGCGCGGCAACGCTGTCGGTGCCGGGCGGCACGACGCCGGGGCCGGTGTTCGATGCATTGGCGGCGGAGGATCTGGACTGGTCCCGCGTCGCCGTGCTGCTGAATGACGAGCGCTGGGTGGACGAGACGAACCCGCGTTCGAATACAAGGCTGTTACGCGAACGCCTGTTCGTGAACCATGCCGCCAAGGCCCGTCTGCTGCCGCTTTACGCGCCGACGGTCACGCCGGAAGAGGCGCTGGACAAGTTGTCCGAAGGCATCCTGCCGCATCTGCCGATCACCGTGTTGCTGCTGGGCATGGGGGCGGACATGCACACGGCCAGCCTGTTCCCCGGCGCCGACAAGCTGGCGCAGGCTTTGGCGTCCAATGCTCCGGTGTTGATGGCGCTGCGGGCTGAAGCCGCCGGAGAGCCGCGCATCACGTTGTCGGCGCCGGTGCTTAAGCAGGCCAGACACATCCATATCCTGATTACCGGCCCGGAAAAGCGCGCGGCATTGGAGCGCGCCAGGGGCCTGCCACCGCTGCAAGCGCCGATCCGCACCGTGCTGGACCGCGCCACCGTCCACTGGGCGGACTAGGGGGACAAAATGAAATTCGACACGCTGAAGACCCATCACGCCAAGGTCCAGGACCGCAAGATCCTGAGCCTGTTCAATGGCAACGGTCCTGCCCGCGCGGCGCAGTTCTCGGCAAGGGCCGAGGGGCTGATCTTCGATTATTCCAAGACTAACATCGACGAAATCGCGCTGGGGCTGCTGCTGTCGCTGGCCGAAAGCTCGGGCGTGGCCGCCAAGCGCGAGGCGATGTTCACCGGCGCCAAGATCAACGAGACCGAAGGCCGCGCGGTGCTGCACACCGCGCTGCGGGCCGGGCCTGACGCGGTGATCCTGGTGGACGGCAAGGATGTGATGCCCGAGGTGCGCGCGACGCGGGCGCGGATGGCGGGTTTCGTGAAAGCCGTCCGCTCGGGCAGTTTCACGGGGCAGGGCGGCAAGATCAGTGATGTGGTGAACATCGGCATCGGCGGGTCGGATCTTGGCCCGGTGATGGCGACACTGGCGCTGGCGCCCTATCACGACGGGCCGCGGCTGCATTATGTCTCGAACGTCGATGGCGCACATGTCGCGGATATCCTGAAACCGCTGAACCCCGAAACCACGCTGGTCATCGTCGCTTCCAAGACCTTCACCACGGTCGAGACGATGACCAATGCCGATACCGCCAGGCGCTGGATGTCGGGCAAGGTCGCCAATCCCGCCGCGCAGTTCGCGGCGGTGTCCACAGCAGCCGACAAGACCGCCGCTTATGGGATTGATCCCGAACGGGTGTTCGGGTTCGAGGATTGGGTCGGTGGGCGCTATTCGCTGTGGGGGCCGATCGGGCTTGGCGTGATGCTGGCGATCGGGCCGGAAGCCTTCGAGATGTTCCTTGGCGGTGCCCGCGCCATGGACCTGCATTTCCGCAGCGCGCCTTTCGCGCAGAACCTGCCGGTGCTGCTGGCGCTGGTCGGGGTCTGGCACAACCAGATCTGCGGCCATGCCACCCGCGCGGTCCTGCCCTATGAACAACGCCTGATCCGGCTGCCCGCCTATCTGCAGCAGCTTGAGATGGAATCGAACGGCAAACGTGTCAGCATGGACGGCGCCGATCTGCCCTATCCTTCCGGCCCGGTGGTCTGGGGAGAGCCTGGCACCAACGGCCAGCACGCCTTCTACCAGCTGATCCATCAGGGCACCCGCGTGGTGCCTTGCGAATTCCTCGTTGGCCGCGAAGGGTTCGAGCCCGACCTCGACCACCAACACCTTCTGCTCGTCTCGAACTGCCTTGCGCAGTCCGAAGCCCTGCTGCGCGGCCGTTCCTTGGAAGAAGCCCCCGCGATCATGGCCCAAAAGGGCCTGACCGGCGCCGAGCTTGACCGGCAGGCCCGCCACCGCGTCTTTCCGGGCAACCGCCCCTCGACCACGCTTGGCTATCTGAAGCTGACGCCTTACGTCCTTGGCCAGATCATCGCGCTGTATGAACATCGGGTGTTCGTGGAAGGCGTGATCCTGGGGATCAACTCCTATGACCAATGGGGGGTGGAATTGGGCAAGGAACTCGCGCTGGCGCTGCAACCGATCCTGGAAGGCAAGGCGGGCACCGAGGGCAAGGACGGCTCGACCGCCCAACTGGTGGCCTGGGCGCGCGGCTAGAAACGCAACCAGCCCCGCCCCCAATCATCTTCCATAAATACCCCACGGGGGTGTGGGGGCGTGAAGCCCCCACCGACGCCTCAGTTCAGCGCCGCGGTGACGATCACCTCGACCTTGTACTTGGGCGCGGCCAATTTGGCCTCGCCGGTCGCGCGGGCCGGGGTGTGGCCCTTGGGCACCCAGGTGTCCCAGACGCTGTTCATCTCGCCAAAAGTCGAAACATCCGCCAGCCAGATCTGCGCAGACAGGATCTTCGTCTTGTCCGACCCGACCGAGGCCAGAATCCGGTCGACCTGCGCCAGACAATCCGCCATCTGCTCGGCGACCGAAGCGCCTTCGCCGACCTGGCCCGCAACCCAGGCGATGCCATTATAGCAGACCGCTTCCGACATCCGGGCGCCCACGCCCACGCGCTTGATTTCGCTCATGATACTCTCCCTATCGTGACGGAAGCGTCATCGCCGATGCGGCGGCGGATTGCAAGGGATGGGGGGTATTGGAGCGGGTGAAGGGAATCGAACCCTCGTATTCAGCTTGGGAAGCTGCTGCTCTGCCATTGAGCTACACCCGCGCGCCGAAATTGGGGTAGTCGCCCCTGCCGCCAGCGTCAAGGTGATTTTGCGCGGCCGGGGGGGCTTGGCGCCGTGTCAGGCGTTCAGGATGCGGGCTTTCTGGTCGGCAAACTCTGCCTCGGACAGAACGCCGGCCTGATGCAACTCGGACAGTTGCTTCAGCCGGGTGATCGCTTCGTCGCTCAGGCCGGTCGCAGCGGGGGCGGGCAGGGGAGCAGCGGCGGCGGGGCCTGCCTGCCGGGCGGGTGCTACGGCCGTTCGTGGCATTGGCGGTCCCCACCACGACGGCAGTAAAGGCGGCAATGCGGGCGGCGGCGCTGATCAGGCTGGGGCGGCCTTGTCTTCTGCTGAACATTTGTTGGTCTCCTGAAAAGGGGTCAGACGGCGTCTGCGGCGGCGATCAGCGTGGCGCGGGCGGCCTCGATCACCGCGCCGGGGATGCGTTCGGACATCAAAAGCGTGCCGCCCGCCGCGCGGACCGCGCTGGCAAACTCGGTGGCCCAGAGGTGTTCGACCAGAAACACTGCCTCGGCCCGGCCAGAGCCCAGATCGCCCGCGACGTTGGTCCCGTCTGCCGCGGACAGAAGGCCGCTGATCTTGGCGGTCAGCGTCGCTATTGCGGCGGCCAGTTCCAGGGAAAGGCCCTGCATTTCAAGGATATGCACCGTTCCGTCTGCCCCCTTGATCACGGCGGCCGGCACGACAAAGAAGGGCCGCCCCGAAGGGCGGCCCCAAGAATGCACCGATTGGGGACGGGACCGGATGCATCCTTGTTGCAGATGACCCAGAGGCCGGGGCTTACATGCCCGGCAGCAGCACTGTGTCGATCACATGGATCACGCCGTTCGACTGCATGACATCGGCGATGGTGACGGTGGCAATGTCGCCCTTTTCGTCTTGCAGCATCAGCATTCCGTCCTTCGCCCAGACGATCAGCTTGCACCCGCCGACGGTGGTCAGCTGCCCACGGCCGCCAACACCCATGGCCGCATCCGACAGCATCTTGGCGGTGTCAGACCCAGACAGGACATGGCAGGTCAGGATCTTGGTCAGCATGTCCTTGTTTTCCGGCTTCAGCAGGGTTTCGACCGTGCCGGCGGGCAACTTGGCGAAAGCTTCGTTGGTCGGGGCAAACACGGTGAACGGGCCTTTGCTGGCCAGCGTATCCACCAGGCCCGCGGCCTGAACAGCGGCGACAAGCGTGGTGTGGTCGGCCGAGTTCACGGCGTTCTCGACGATGTTCTTGGTGGGGAACATGGCAGCGCCGCCGACCATCGGGTTTTCGGCAAGCGCGGCGCCAGCGGTCAGGGTTGCGGTGGACAGGATCAGGACGCGGAGGATGGACTTCATTTCAGGTTTCTCCCTTGGGGTGGCAGGGGCAGGATTGTCCTGCCTCACATCAAGGAAACGGCGGCTTGGGGCTGGAAGTTTCAGGCGCGGCGCCCCGGTCACGGCTTCGTGATAAGCGATAGCGCGAGTTGCGAAAAATCTGCGAAACTTCTGCAAAACTCCCACGAAATTGCGGGTTTTCCGCCAGATTTTTCGAAGGAAAATCGTTCTTTGGACGGAAGGTGGCGCGGATCAAGCCCGCTGCAACGGCCCAGCCGCCACAATTGGCCCGGTCGGCGCCCCGGTCGGCGAGCCGCCCTTCGGCTCCAGCGTCACCGCCAGCACCATGCCTTCGCCCACA
>JANLQT010000173.1:0-3117 GCA_031368035.1 Rhodobacterales bacterium
AAGGCGCCAAAGGCAAAGACGACCATGCCGATGGCAAGGTATTGCCGTCCGGTGCGGAAAACCTCGTGGCGCTCGTCCCGCTCTCAGTCCGATTGCAGGTGAAAACAGGATTGGACCGCGTCGGTCAGGATGCTGGCCTGCGCCGCATCCGACGGGCCTTCGTTCAGATGCACGTCAATGTGGAACGGGCGGTCGGGCAGGGCCTCTTCTGCGCGTTGCAGGATATAGTTCATGACCTCGGTCGCGAGCCGACGCTGGCCAAGCGGGGCGGGATCAAAGCGTTCGAACGCCTCTGCCAGGCTGGCAAGGCGCAGCCGGATGGTTTCGGTGGGGGACTAGGTCTGGTCATGGCATGGTCTCGCCATCGGTAGGGTGCGTGCTAGCACGTACCGCGGCGCAAAGGTGTGCGCAAGCACGCACCCTACGGATTGGCGGGCGGCGTTTGCACATCCGGCCCGGTGCCGGGCGTGGGGATGGGCCCCATCAGGATGCCGTTGTTCCAGACGCCTTCGCTGACCTCGCCCTTCTTGTAGGTCAGCTTGCCGATGCCTTCGCGCTTGCCGGCCACGAAAGCCCCCTCATAGACCTCGCCGCCGGGATAGGTCGCGATCCCGGCCCCGGTCATTGCGCCCTTGGACCAGTCGCCGTCATAGGTGAAGCCGTTCTTCATCACCAGCTTGCCCTTGCCATCGCGCAGGCCCGCCACGAACGTGCCGGCATAGACGGTGCCGTCCGGATAGGTCGCGGTGCCGGTGCCGACGCGCACGCCGGATTTCCATTGCCCGTCATAGGTATAGCCGTCGGGGTAGGTCATCTTTCCGGTCCCGTCCGGCTGGCCCGCGACATGGGTGCCGACATAGACCGCGCCGCCCGCATAGGTCGAGGTGCCCAGGCCCTGGATCGCACCCATCGCCCAGGCGCCGTCATAGCTGGCGCCGCCCTCGTAGGTGATCTTGCCTGCGCCGTCCGGCTGGCCGGCCTTGAAGCCACCCGCATAGACCGAGCCGTCGGGATAGGTCATCACGCCCTGTCCCTGCATTTGTCCAGCAGCCCAGTCGCCGTCATAGGTTGATCCGTCCTTGGCCGTGAACTTGCCCTTGCCCTCGCGCTTGTCGCCCTTGTAGGCGCCGGTAAAGTGGTCGCCATTGACATAGGTCGATGTGCCGGTGTCGTCGCGCTGGCCGTTCACGAAACCGCCCTCGTAAACGTCGCCATTCGCCTCGGTCAGCTTGCCCTTGCCCTGGATCTGCCCGTCCACCCAGTCGCCGACATAGGTCGGACCCTTGGGAACACTCAGCGTGCCGGTGCCCTGACGCTGGTCGGCCTTGAACGTGCCGTCATAGGTGGTGCCATCGGTATAGGTGATCTTGCCCTTGCCCTCTTTGGCGCCCTTCGCCCAGGCGCCGTCATAGATGTAGCCCTGCGGCGTGGTCAGCTTGCCCGCGCCCTCGCGCTGGCCGTCCAGAAAACTGCCGACATAGACCGAGCCATCGGCATAAGTTGCCTGGCCCTGTCCGGTCATGGCGCCATCTTTCCAGTCACCTTCATAGGTGCCGCCATCGGCGAAGGTAATCTTGCCATGCCCTTCGGGCTTTCCGGCGGCGAAGGCGCCTTCATAGATGCTGCCGTTGGGATAGGTCGCGCGGCCCTGGCCCTTGATCTCGCCGGCCACCCATTCGCCGGTGTAGACAAATCCGTTGGGCAGTTTGTAGGTGCCGGTGCCGTCCTGCCGGCCCGCCTTGAACGTGCCTTCATAGATCGAGCCGTCGTCATATTGCTTGGTGATGACCTGGCCATCGGTCTGCCCCAGCCCAGGGCTTGCCAGAACTGCCGCCAACACTGCGGCAACAGCCATCCGCCCGAACATTCCCGTCATCGCCCCATCCCCCGCCCGCAAGCCGCCGCCGGACCCTAGCCGCCGCCCCGGGGCGTGACAAGCGCCGCGCCCATTGCCGCAGCGCGGCAGGCTTTCCCTTGCCGCCCAACGTGGCTAGGCTTGGACAGTCTCGTGACCGAAAGACCAAGATGCCCCAGACGTTCCGCCTGACCCTGTGCCAGCTTAATCCCAGTGTCGGGGATTTCGCCGCAAACGCCGCGCAAGCCGCCCGGGCCTGGGAGGAGGGCAAGCAGGCCGGCGCGCAGATGGTGGCGCTGAGCGAGATGTTTCTGACCGGCTATCAGACCCAGGATCTGGTGATGAAACCGGCCTTCGCGCTGGACGCGATGGCGGCGGTGGAACGGCTGGCGGCTTTGGTCGCGGATGGCCCGGCGCTGGGCATCGGCGCGCCGCATCTGAAGGACGGGCGGCTGTACAACGCCTATTACATTTTGCAAGGCGGCGTGATCGCGGCCACGATCCTGAAACATGAATTGCCCAATGACGGCGTTTTTGACGAAAAGCGGGTCTTTGTGTCCGCAGATGTTGCCGGCCCGGTGCGGATCGGGCCTTTGCGCATCGGTATGCCGATCTGCGAGGACGCCTGGCATCAGGACGTCTGCGAGACGCTGATGGAGACAGGGGCCGAGATATTGCTGGTGCCGAACGGTTCGCCCTATCACCGGGGCAAACCGGCGGTGCGCACCGGGCTGATGGTGAGCCGGGTGGTCGAAACCGGGTTGCCGTTGGTCTATCTGAACATGGTCGGTGGCCAGGATGACCAGGTTTTCGACGGCGCCTCTTTTGTTTTGAACCCCGGCGGGGAATTGGCTGTGCAACTGCCGCAGTTCGATACCGGGATTTGGCATGTGGACTTTGAAGAAACCGCGCAGGGATGGCGCGCTGTGCCGGGCCCGCGTGCGCTGATCCCGCCGGTGGTCGAAGCCGATTATCGGGCCATGGTGCTGTCCTTGCATGATTACCTTGCCAAGACCGGCTTCAAAAAGGTGCTACTGGGCCTGTCGGGGGGCGTGGATTCGGCGCTGGTGGCGGCGATTGCGGTGGACGCGATCGGCGCCCAGAATGTGCGCTGCGTGATGCTGCCCTCGCGCTTCACCTCGGCGCATTCGCTGGAGGATGCCGAAGCCGTGGCGCGCGCCTTGGGCACGCGGCTGGACACCGTGCCGATCACCGGGCCGCAGGGCGCCGTGAGCGAGGCGTTGGCGCCGCTGTTTGAAGGC
>JANLQT010000177.1:0-3151 GCA_031368035.1 Rhodobacterales bacterium
CAAAGCAGCGTCGTCAAAAGTGGCTTTGTAGAAGGCCGAAACGTCAGGGTTCATCTTGTCCGCCGCACCCTTGCCGACCGGGTTGGCCGAGAAGGCGGTCGCCCACATCGCGGCGCCATCGGGGGTCGAAATCCACTTGGCGAACTCATGCGCCTGGTCGACGTTGACAGCGTTTTTCATGCAGACAAAGCCCTGGTGCCAAGCGATGGCGCCTTCCACCGGAGCCACATACTTGTAGCCGTCGTTGCGCAGGTTGAAGCCGGTCGAGTCCCAGCAATGGCCCAGCGTCGCGCCGTTGTCGACAAAGCCCGCATGAGCTTCGTTCTCGCCCGACCACCACTGAACCACGTTGCCCTTGGCCTTGATGGCCTCGGCCAGCGCAATGTCCCAGTTCGCAACCATCTTGGCCATGTCGAAGTAGCCTTCGTCCCACGGGTGGGGCAGCTTGCCCGGCTGGGTGTCCAGCCAGCGGCCCATGGCAGCCAGCGCCGAGTGCGGACGCACGACGATCTGGTTGTCCGGGTGGAACAGGTCGCCCAGCGAGGCCGGGGTGGACACTTTGGCCTTCTCGACGTTGTAGAGAAGCGCTTCGGTGCCCCAGTTCGACGGCACATAGAACAGCGCGCCCGCCTCGTCATGCGAGCGTTTGCCCGCAGCGCCATCGGCCAGACCCGGCAGATAGTTGTCCATCGCCAGCTTTGCCGGATCCCAGGCCTGCAGCAGGCCATTGGTGTTCCAGCCGCCCCAACGGTCGATCGTAGGTTCGGCCATATCGATGCCGCCCGCCTGGATAGCAACCTTGGCCTGAGCGAACATGTCGTCCTGGCCAGGGAATTCGGTGAGGTTGATCGTGATGCCGGTTGCAGCGGCAAAGGCCGGGAAGACCTTGTCCTTGAAATCCGGATAGCCGGCCCAGCCGGCGAAGTTCAGCTCGCCCGACGAGGCCAGCGCCTTCGACGAGATGATCGCGGGTGCAGCAAGCACAGTCGCGCCGATGGCCGAGCTTTTCAGAAAGCTGCGGCGGCTTACGGCGGTTTCACGTTTGGTCACGTTTGTAACTCCCTTTTTGGTCCGCGCTACGCGGAGAAGCAGCCGGTGCACGCAAGGCACCGTTGTCCGCTGACCGGAATGGCGCGCGCATGCGACAATCATGTGACAATCGCCTGCCCAGCCACCTGGTCATGGCCGATGATAGGGCGCGGGAGGGTGCTTATGTCAACTGATCAATCGGCCCGTTCGCGCGCTGCGGCGCTTCGCCTCGAAATTCCTCGCGCGGTGGCGTGCAAAGTCGCTGTCCCTTTGTCATGAAAAGGAAGATTTTCGCGCGCAGGGTGAAAGTTCGTGCCACACAGGCGCGCGGCGAAGAGGGAACGGCATGGCTTTGGGCTTTCGGCACCTTGCGATTCTCGATCTGGCGCGCGGAACCGGCCAACTGCGGGTCGAAGATCTGGCCGCGCGCTTTGACGTGACCCTGCAAACCGTGCGGCGCGATCTGAACGATCTGGCGCTGGCCGGGCATCTGGACCGCGTGCATGGCGGCGCGGTGCTGCGCGCGCCGCAAGCCAACCTGGGCTACCGCGAGCGCGTCGCGCTGAACGCCGCCGCCAAGGCCGCCATCGGTGCTGCCTGCGCCGCCACCATTCCTGACGGCGCCACGCTGGTCCTGAACATCGGCACCACGACCGAGGCCGTGGCCCGCGCCCTGCTGGAGCATCGTGGCCTGACCGTGGTGACCAACAACATGAACGTGGCCAACATCCTCGCCGCCAACGAGGGGTGCCAGATCATGCTGGCGGGCGGGGCGCTGCGCCGGTCGGACGGGGGCCTTGTCGGCGATCTGACCAAGGATTTCATCAGCCAGTTCAAGCCCGACATCGCGGTGATCGGCGCGTCGGCGCTGGACCTTGACGGCGACATGCTGGATTTCGATCTGGCGGAAGTCACCGTCAGCCGCGCCATCATCGCGGCGGCCCGCGCGGTCTATCGGGTCGCCGACCACAGCAAGCTTGGCCGCCGCGCCCCCGCCCGCATCGGCGCCCTGTCCGAAGTGGACGCCCTGTTCACCGACCGCCCCCTGCCCGAACCGCTGGCCGGGCTTTGTGCCGGATGGACCTGCGCGGTGCATGTGGCCGGATAGGCTTTCCGCCAGGCCCGCGCCACCTGCCCCAGGCAAACCCAATTCATGTAAAATGATTTGCTTTTGTTCGCGCGATTTTTCGCGCGTTCTGCGGTGTTTCCGCCCGCAAACGGCGCGAGATGTACGCATTTGCCTTCAAGCTGCCACATTCGAAATGTTACAAAGCCGCGATGGGGTTTGCTGCGCGCCGCGTATGTTTCGCGGCTGCGTCACTTGTAAGGAATGTAGAATGTTCAAAACTATTCTTGGTGCCAGCGCGCTTTGCCTTGGCCTGATCGGCGCGGCATCGGCCAGCACCGTGACCGTCGATGTTGACGGCGTGATCAACTCGACCGGCGGCGGCGCCGGCTACGCCACCGGCGTGATCCTGACGGCGGGCGAAAGTTTCACCGTCTCGGCCGCCCTTGACGACACCTGGAGCCTTGGGTCAGAAGATCCCTGTACCCGCACCTCGAATGCCGACGGCCTGACGGCCTGCTACGGCCCCTATACCCAAGGCGGGCTGACCGCGAATTACGGCACGCTCGTGGGCCAGATCAACGGCGGAGATTTCTTCGTCATCGGCACCAATTTCAACGATGTCGCCTCGGCATCTGGCGAGTTGCTGCTGTTCATGTTCGATTCGAACAACGGCGACAACGCCGGCTCGATCCAGGCCACGATCACCACGCCAGAGGCCGTGCCGCTACCCGCCGCCGGCCTGCTGCTGCTGGGCGGGCTTGGCGCCCTTGGCGCGCTGCGCCGCCGCAAAGCCGTCTGACCCCTCGGGTTCAGCCAGAAGCCAGGGCCGGGATCTTCCCGGCCCTTTTTCATGGCGTGCGGCGCCCAGTACGCTCCCCCCCGGCCGCCAATCGCCCCCAAACCCGCAACCGGGAATTTCCCGACAATTCCATGCATTCGTCCCGAATAGGCCACATTGATAGCCCCAAGTCGGCACGTTGGAGCTGTTCGCCAGGCTTGTCGGCGCGGCTTTTCTTGTGAGATGTGAAAGGACTATCATGATCAAAATGCTTC
>JANLQT010000192.1:0-3705 GCA_031368035.1 Rhodobacterales bacterium
GGCCTGTCCGAGACGGAAGTCG
This sequence comes from Rhodobacterales bacterium, assembly GCA_031368035.1. Lineage (GTDB taxonomy): Bacteria > Pseudomonadota > Alphaproteobacteria > Rhodobacterales > Rhodobacteraceae > Stagnihabitans. Next base: position 23 of record JANLQT010000192.1, read on the forward strand.
CCGTCCACCTGTACGGCGGCGCGACGACGACGCTGCCGGTCTCGGGCGGCACGGTCACGCTGGCCGAGGTCTCGAACTACCCCTGGTCCGGCGACGTTTCGATCACGCTTGACCCGCAAGGCACCGGCGCCTTCACCCTGTCCTTGCGCATCCCCGGCTGGGCCAAGGGTGCCTCTGCACGCATCAACGGCACCCAAGTCCCGATGACCACCGAGCGCGGCTACCTGAAACTCACCCGCACCTGGGCCAAGGGCGACAAGGTCGATCTGTCCCTGCCGATGCCCGCCGAGCGCACCTATGCCCATCCCGATGTGCGCCAAGACCAAGGCCGCGTGGCCCTGCGGCGCGGCCCGCTGGTCTATTGCACCGAACAGCAGGACGTCGCGGACCCGGTCGGCCGCCTGCGTCTGCCGCCGGATGCCGCCCTGTCCTCGACCTGGAAGGGCGATCTTCTGGGCGGCATCACCGTCCTGACCGCCAACGCCAGGGCCGCCGATGCCGCCAGCTGGGGCACCGCGCTTTACCGCCCCACGCCAGCCGCCGAAACCGCCAGCCCGCTGACCGCCGTGCCCTATTACATCTGGTGCAACCGGGGCCCGAACCCGATGCAGGTCTGGCTGAAAGAATAGACCATGGCGCATGTCGAGCTGAAATCCCTCTCCAAGACCTTCGGCGCCTTCACCGCGCTGAAGGACATCAACCTGCAGGTCGAGAAAGGCGAGTTCTGCGCCCTTCTCGGCCCGTCCGGCTGCGGCAAATCCACTTTGCTGCGCCTGATCGCCGGGTTGGAGGATGTGACCACCGGCCAGATCACCATCGCGGGCCGCGACGTGACCGATATGGAACCCTCGGCCCGCCGCATTGCCATGGTGTTCCAGTCCTACGCGCTTTACCCGCACATGACCGTGGCCGAACACATCGCCTTCAGTCTGGAAGCCGCCGGCATGAAAAAGGCCGAACGCCTGGCCAAGGCCACCGCCGTCGCCCGAACGCTGAAGCTGGATCACCTGCTGTCCCACCGCCCCGCCATGCTGTCCGGCGGCCAGCGCCAGCGCGTCGCCATCGGCCGCGCGCTGGTGCGCGACCCCGAGGTGTTCCTGTTCGACGAACCCCTGTCCAACCTTGACGCCATGCTGCGCGTGCAGATGCGGGTGGAACTGTCCAGCCTGCACCACGACCTTGCCGCCACGATGATCTATGTGACGCACGACCAGATCGAGGCGATGACCATGGCCGACCGCATCGTCGTCATGGACCAGGGCCGCATCCAGCAGATCGGCACGCCGCTGGACCTGTATCACCGCCCCGCCAACAAGTTCGTGGCGACGTTCATCGGCTCGCCCTCGATGAACATCTTGGCCGCCCGCGTGGCCGCCACGGAACCGGGGCATCTGCTTCTGGACCTCGGCGAAGGGCGTTTCCGCCTGCAGACCGGGTCCCCAGCGCTGGTCGGCCAGACCGTCGATCTTGGCATCCGCCCCGAACATGCCCGGCTGGTGGATCCCGGCAGTTCCGGCGCCGTCCTTCCGGGGGCCGTGCGCCTGGTCGAGCGCCTCGGCAACCAGACCCTCGTGCATCTGGACACCGCCTTGGGCCCCTTCATCCTGCAAGGCCCCGGAGAACATGAGGCGAAGATCGGCGAGCGCACAGCCCTCGCCTTCGACCGGGCGCTGGCCTTTGGCGCGGATGGCAAGGCGCTGTAGCCTCGCCGGGAATTCAGCGAGAATTCAGCGCGCCCTCAGGACGCGGACCGCCCCCATGCCCCAGTCTGATCCCATGCCGGCGCCTCCCGCGCCGCGATGAAAGGACCAGGCCCATGCAACTCGTCGTTTCACTTCTCGCAGTCGCAACTTTCACCGAGAACCGCTCAGGCAAACGGCTCGCAGCATGGAAGGCCGCCTACGCCCGCTGGGCCGATGAACGGATCATCGCCCAAGCGGCGCTCTGCATGAGCCTGTTGTCACCGCACTATCTGGACGACATCGGCCTTGCCCACCGGGCACTGGATCTGCCGGACCCGACGCCTCAAGATCTCCGCCACCATGACTCCCACGGCCTGCCCCTGTTTCCGCGCGCTTGACAGAGCCTTCCGCCGCGCGGACTCTGGCGTCCAAGTTCCGGAGGCCGCGTTGGACCCACCCCCTCGTCAGAACCCAAGGCTTGACCTTGGACCCTGCCAGCTGGACCTCGACAGCGGGCTGGTGCTTCGGGGCGGCGCTGCCGTTCCGATGCGGGCGCGTCCCCTCGCCGTGCTGCGCCATCTGGCGACGCGCCCCGGCCAGATCATCAGCAAATCCGAACTGATCGAGGCGGTCTGGGCCGATGTCGCCGTCACCGACGACAGCCTGACGCAAGCCATCCGCGACATCCGCGTGCAGATCGGGGACGAAACCGGCACGATCCTGCGCACCGCCGCGCGGCGCGGCTACATGCTGGTGCCGCGCGCGCCGAACACGCCCGACCCGTTGCAAAGCGCCCCGGCAGACCACCGGCCCCGGATCGGCATCCTGCCCTTCGCCGATCAGACCGGTCGCCCGGAAAGCGCCTCGCTGATCGCCCTACTGAACGATGAAACCGCCGCGGGTCTCTCGCGCTTCAGGGCCTTCATTGTCCTTGCACCGCGCTCGGTGGCCGCCGCTGCGGTGGCAGAGCCGGACCCGGTTCGCCTCGCGCAGACCCTGTCGGCGACCTATCTCCTTTACGGCACCGCAAGGCCGGCCACGGACGGCGGCTTCCGCCTCGCGTTGGAGCTCATCGACGACAAGGGCACGTTGGTCTGGATGGATGTGTTCGATTGCACTGGCCAAGCCCTCCTCGACCAGCCAGATGCCATCCCAAGACGGATCCTTGGCCATCTCAATGCCTCGCTTCAAGAGGATGAGTTGACCCGCATCCGCTACCGCCCAACCAGCAGCCTCTCGGCGTTTGACCATCTGGCAAAGGGTCTTGCCTTCATGCGCCGCGCCGATCCAGAGCTTTACCCCGCGGCGAAAACCGAGTTCGAGGCGGCCTGCATCGACGATCCATCCTTTGGCTTGGCCCATACCCAACTTGCCTGGGCAGAACTGTCCGCGGGCGGCTTTGGTCTTGCGCCGCTCGAGGCCCGTCTGAACGCCCGCGCACGCGCCCAGCGCGGCGTCGATCTCGCCCCGTATGACGCCCGCGCACTGTCGGGTCTAGGCTATCTGCAGATTTTCGTACGCGAATTCGACAACGCCGAACAGAACATTTCCGCCGCTTACAGGCTCAATCCGTTCAGCGCCGAGGTCATGATGGACATGGTGGTCCTGGCCGTCTCGCGCGGTCGGCCCACCGCCGCGCTGGACTGGCTCGCCCGCGTCGCCGAAATCAGTCCGGTTCCGTTGGGGCACGAGGACATTCTCCGGTTCGAAGCGCATTTCTTTCTTCGCCAATATGACGAGGCAGCCACGGTCGTGGGCCGGATTGCGCATCCCGACCTACGCCAGCGAACCTGGATAGCGGCCATAGCCGCAATGCGCGGAGACCTCGCCACAGTCAGCCGAGAGCTTGATGCTGTCGCCCGGCTCGCCCCCGGCTGGGATCATCTTGGCAACATGCGGGCTGGATATGACTATGAGCATGAGGAGGACAAGCAGCGCATTGCGGCTATGGCCGCTATCCAGGTTCGCTGGCGTAGGTCGGGATGCGCAATCCGGCCCACG
>JANLQT010000196.1:0-4143 GCA_031368035.1 Rhodobacterales bacterium
CCTCGGCGCGGGCGGCAATCCGGCGCGGCTGGCGGCGCTGGCGGCGGGCCTGCCCCAGCATGTGGCGGGCCTGACCATCGACCGTCAATGCGCGGGCGGCCTTGATGCCGTGCTGCTGGCCCATGCCCTTGTCGCATCAGGGCAAGCGCGCATCGTGATCGCCGGGGGCGCCGAAAGCCACTCCCGCCGCCCCCTGCGGCTGCGCACCGATCCCGAGGGCGGCCCGCCGGCGCCCTATGACCGCCCGCCCTTTACGCCCTTCCCAACCCGCGACCCCGACCTGCATGCAGCAGCGGCGGCGCTGGCCGAAAGGCTTGGCATTTCCCGCGCCAAACAGGATGCCTGGGCGGCTGCCAGCCACGCCAAGGCCCTCGCCGCGAAAGATCGCCTGCGGGCAGAGATCGTCCCGCTGCAAGGGCAGGACCACGACCCCTTCACCCGCGTTCTGACCCCAGCCCTTGCCGCCCGTGCCCGGCCCATCACCGGCACCGGCATCATCAGCGGCATCATCAGCGGCACCATCACCCCGGCCAATGCCGCTGTCGCAGCGGATGCGGCGGCGTTCGTTGTGGTTTCCGCAGCGCCGCTCGGCCCAAATCCGCTGCTCCTCCTCGGCGGCAAAACCCTTGGCGCCGCGCCTGACGACCCCGGCCACGCCCCCATCGCCGCCATGCTTGCGGTGCTGGGGGCGACCGGCACAAACCCGGACAGCCTGTCCCAGGCCGAAATCATGGAGGCCTATGCGGTGCAGGCGCTGGCTTGCGTCCAGGGCGCCGGTCTGGACCCCGCCATCGTCAACCCCGGTGGAGGCGCGCTGGCCAGAGGCCACCCGATCGGCGCCTCAGGCGCGATCCTGGCGGTGCGGCTGTTCCACGACCTGCAACAGGGCAGGGGCCTCGCCGCCATCGCGGCTGCGGGCGGGATTGGCACCGCGATGGTGGTGGAGCGGTAGGATGGGGGATGTCCCCCATCCTCCTTAAAGTTCAGGCCCGTGACAGCAATGCGCTCGGGCGGGTCTGGGCAATGCCTTGGGTGACCAAGGCCGCGATCACGCATTTGATCAGGTCGCCCGGCAGATACAGCATCGACAGGGCCACCGGCAGCGGCATCTTGGCGTAAGTCGGCAGTTTGGCGAACATCTTGCCCACCGACTCGGTCGACAATTGGGCTGCCAGAACCGGGATGCCGATGGCGTAAAGCACTACGATCCCGCCCACCACCGCAGCGACAAAGGCTGACACGCCGATGCGGGCTTCCCAGCGCTCCACGATCAAACCGGCGACAAAGGCCGCCACCGGGAAGCCGAACAAAAAGCCGGCCGAGGGACCGGAGAACAGCGCCAGGCCGCCGCGCCCGCCCGACAAAAGCGGCAAACCAGCCGCGACCAGCACCAGAAACAGCACCACCGCCAAAGCGCCGCGCTTGGCCCCCAGAACGGTGCCGCACAGCATGATCCCCAGCGATTGCGCGGTGATCGGCACGCCAACCATCAGGTCAATCTTCGGGATCAGCCCCAACACCGCGATCAAAGCGGCGAAAAGGGCTACATAGGTCAAGTTCTTTTCCATCTGCGTCTCCTGTTGCGCGGGGGAGTTAGCCCACTCCTCCCCGGGCGCGCAAGGCTTCTGCCACGTGGTCCGCATCGTCGATGGTGGCCAGAGTGGCCGGGATCAGGATACGCCAGCCCGGGCGGCGCGGGCTGCGGGCGCGCCAGCCTTCGCGGATCACCTCGGTCCGCAGCAGCATCACCGGAATGAAGCGGATGGTCAGGGCCACCGCCAAGGCCAGCGTGCGGGGCTGCAATCCAAAGCGTGAAAGCGGGCGGGCGAGCGTCTGGATCACCGCTATCATCTCGGACAGGGTGGTGGTCATGGTGACGAAATTGGCCAAGGCAAAGGCCGTAAGCAGGCGCAGGATAACCGCCGCGCCGTCCGCCGGGGCCCCCGTCGCGCCGTGCCAAAGCGCGACGATCACCACGAAAGGCACCAAGGGCCGCAGCATCCGGACGGCTGCCGCCGCAAAGGTTGCGCCCCCGGTCAGCGTCAAGGCCGCGGCGGCCAACGCGGCCAGCCCCAGCGCCTCGGGCGAGGTCATGCGGAACACCGCCCAAGTGACCACGCACAGGGCCGCGAGCTTCAGGCCAGCAGGCAGCCGGTGCGCCCAAGTCTTAACGGGAGAGGTCAGTGTCAGCATCCGTCCCCCCTTGCCGCGCCATCTCGCCCCGGAATTCGGCCAGCACCGGCCCTGCCGCGCCGTCCATCTGGACCTTGCCGCCCTCCAGCCAAATCACCCGGTCAGAACCCTCCACCGCCGCCGGATCATGGCTGATCGTCACCACCCGCTGCCCCAACCCCTCCAGCCGCCGCCGCAGACGGATTTGCGTCGGCACATCCAGCGCTGCAAAAGGCTCGTCCAGCAGCAACCACTCCGGTGCCATCGCCAGCACCGCCAAGAGGCACAGATACTGCCGCTGCCCCTGAGACAACGTGTGCGTCGCCGCCACCTCCCAATGGCTGCGCCCCTCTGCCGCCAGCACCGCCTTGACCCGCGCCGAGGCGTCCCCTTTCGCCGCGCCCTGCTGCAACAGACCGAAGGCCAGTTCCTCGCCCACCGTGGGAAACAGGATCTGATGATCCGGGTTCTGAAACAGGATCCCCACCGCCCCCAGCATCGCCTTGCGATCGCGCCCCGGGTCCAGCCCCGCTACATGCACGGTGCCAAACGTCGGCGCCACCAGCCCCGCCATCACCCGCAGCAGCGAGGTCTTGCCCGACCCGTTCCGCCCGACAATCCCGATCCGCCGCTCGGACAGGCGCAGGCTGACACCCGCCAGAACGTCCCGCCCCGAAAGCCGCAAGCCCACGCCCGAAAGAACGATCTCATCACCCATCCCGGCCTCATAGCCCGCAAAGGAAAAAGGGCCAACGCCAAAACGCCAGCCCTTCACCGAAGCCACAAATATTCCTCGGGGGTGTGGGGGCAGACAGCCCCCACCGACGTCAGCCCAAGCGCGCCGCGGCGACGCTGTCTTCCAAAATCCCCATCGCTTCCGAAAAGATCGCGTCCGGAATCGTGATCGGCGCAAGGAACCGGATCACATTGCCATAAACGCCGCAGGTCAGCAGGATCAGCCCGCGCTTCTGCGCTTCCAGCCGCACCCGCGTGGTCAGACTGGCATCCGGCTCGTGGCTCGCCGGATTGGCAAACTCCATCGCCACCATGAACCCCGGCCCGCGAATGTCGCTGATCTCGGGCGTCACCGACCGGATCGCCTCCAGCCGCTGCTTCAGCCGCCCGCCCAGTTCATTGGCCCGGGCGCACAGGTTTTCCTCTTCGATCACGTCCAGCACGGCATGGGCCGCCGCAATGCCGATCGGATTGCCGCCATAAGTGCCGCCCAGCCCGCCGGGATTGGCCGCATCCATGATGCTCGCCTTGCCGGTCACGGCGGCAATCGGGAAACCGCCACCGAGTCCCTTGGCCATCGTGGTGATATCGGGCGCAACGCCGTAAGCTTCCATAGCGAACATCGTGCCGGTGCGGGCAAAGCCGGTCTGCACCTCGTCCACGATCATCACGATGCCGTGCTCGTCACAGAGCTTGCGCACCGCCTTCACCAGATCGGCCGGGGCGGGGTAGAACCCGCCCTCGCCCTGCACCGGTTCAAAGATGATCGCGGCGACGCGCGACGGGTCAAGGTCGGCCTTGAACAGCTTGGCAATCCCCGCCATCGCATCGCCTGTGGTCACGTTGTGCACCTCTTGCGGGAAGGGTACGTGCCAGACATCGGGCATCATTGCGCCGAAGCCTTTCTTGTAGGGCTCGACTTTGCCGGTCAGCGCCATGCCCATGAAGGTCCGGCCGTGGAAGGCACCACCAAAGGCGATCACGGCATTTCGCCCAGTGGCGATGCGCGCGATCTTCACCGCGTTTTCAACGGCTTCCGCGCCGGTGGTCACGAAAATCGTCTTCTTGTCGAAATCCCCTGGCACCAGCGCATTCAGCCGCTCGGCGAGGTGGATGTAATTCTCGTAGGGCAGCACCTGATGGCAGGTGTGGGTGAACGCATCCAGCTGCGCCTTCACCGCCTCGATTACCCGCGGATGGCGGTGGCCGGTGTTGACCACCGCAATGCCTGCCGCG
>JANLQT010000248.1:0-11757 GCA_031368035.1 Rhodobacterales bacterium
ATTCCAGCCTTTGATCGAAACGCGGGCGACGAAATACAGGGGCCGCCCTCAGGTCCGTTTGCCCCATGCAGCATAGCCAGAATCAACGGCGCGTCCATTTCAGTGGCGCGGTCATCGCGACAACCATCATGCGGCTGGGTCTTGAAATATTGGTGCCGGCCAGGGTTGGCGCGCTGCACGATCCCGCGCCTGCCGAGGCTTTGCGCCATGCCATGCCCCGGTCTCATGGCTATCGCACCTCGTTCGCGCGGATCGGCGCGGTCCGGGCGTCGCGTCATCACAATTGCGCCGTACGCCCCGGTCGAAGCGCGCGCTGCATTTTGGGCAATCCGGGGGTTGTGTGCGCCGTTGGCCCTGTGCCGGTTGACACCGGCCTGATCGCGGAAACGCCGGCGCAGGGTGCGATGCAGATCCATGCGGCGCTGATGGCTTGGGACTGGGCCACGCTGACTTGGATGCGGGGGGGTGGGGGAAGCACACTGATCTGGCCGTACCTGAAATCGCGCTGGCTGCGCGTCGGCCCTCGCGGTTTTGATCTTTCGTTTGTCGGTCCCGCTGGCGTGACTGGAAGCGGATGCTGCCAAGGTGTTCGGGCGCCTGCTTCGGACAGTGACACTGGCCCAGCGGCGGCGCGGCTTTGCACCTGCGCCTGTGGCAGGGCCCGGCTTTCGTCGCGGCCGCCCTGCGGCGCAGTGCCGGACGGGATTGCCGCCGGCTGGTTCCACCGCATGACCCTGCGCTTTTGACGCTGCACGCCGCGCTGACCCTTCTGACGCTGGCGCCCGGCGTGACCTGGCCGGGGCCGGCGACTGCGGCGCTGTTGGCCTTCAGCGTTTGACGGCTGCACAAGGCACCTCGGGCTTGACGCTGCCCGCGCCAGACGCGATGGCTGCCCGGGACAGGAGTTTACCATGCCGCAAGCCCATCCCCAAGCCTTCGCCTTCCTTTCCGCCCGCCGCTCGCACCCGGCCAAGCTGTTCCGCGCCCCGGTGCCGACGCGCGCCGAACTGATGGCGATCCTGACCACCGCCACCCGCGTGCCCGATCACGGCAAGCTGGAACCCTGGCGGCTGATCGTGGTGGAAAAGCCGGGCATGGCGAAACTGGCCGATCTGGCCGAGGCCCGGGCGCGCGAAACCGGGGGCGACGCCGAAATGATCGGCAAGGGGCGCGGGCAGTATGATCAGGGCCTGCTGGCGGTGGTGGTGATCTCGTCGCCCAAACCGACCCCGAAAATCCCGCTGACCGAACAGCGCGCTTCGGCCGCAGCGCTGTGCATGAACCTGGTGAACGCGGCCGAGGCTTCGGGCTGGGGCGCCTGCTGGCTGTCGGGCTGGCCTTCGCATGATCCGGTCTTTTCCGCCCGTGCCTTTGGCTGTCAAGGTGACGAGATCGTGATGGGCGTTGTGCATATCGCCACGCCGCCACCTGAGGAAGCGCCCGACCGGCCCCGCCCCGATCTGTCGCGGATCGTCAGCTTTCTGGACTAGACCCCTCCAAGCCCCACGAACACTGGCCCCGCCTTATCCCTGGCCCCGCCGGACCCCTTGCCCCGTCTTACCCCTGGCCCCGTCTTACCCCTGGCCCCGCCCAGGTCCCTAAAACTTGTCTAGAGTGGGATGAGGCTGATTGGAAACCAGCAGGTCCGCCAGGGCGGTGCCGCGCGCCAAACCGATTTCTTCAAAGAAATCGTCACGGAGCCTTTGAAGGCTCCGGTTCGGAGTTTTCAAAAACTCCGGTGCAGCGCTGCGTGCGAGTGCGGCGTTTGCTTGAAGGCGCATCACGCTCTAAAACTTCGCGTTTCATCGAAGGCACAAATACCTCCACGGGGGTGCGGGGGTGCGTCACCCCCGGCGACGTTTCTGCAGCAAATCGGCGGTTCGGGTGGGCGCATCCCGCTTCAGTTGGCGAAAGCGTTCACACCCTTCTGGTCGCCCAGAACGTTAAAGACATCAAGGCTGTACACCGACAGCCCGCCCCAAAGCACCACGGCGCAGATCGCTGCCCAGATCGGCAGGCTGATCGCCGTGGTGATCCAGAACTTGCGCTTCAGCTGCGGGTCCGACGGGGCCGAGGCCGGGGTGCCCGGTACGATCACGCCCGCCTCGGCCTGGCTTTTGAACCGGACCGGCAGCACGCAGAAGAACACCATGAACCAGGTGACCGACAGAAGAACGATGGCGCCAGTGATGCTCATGGGATGCTTATGCCTGTTCCAGTTCCAGAAGGCAGCCGTTGAAATCCTTGGGGTGCAGGAACAGCACCGGCTTGCCATGCGCGCCGATCTTCGGCTCGCCCGAGCCCAGAATGCGCGCGCCGGCCGCCATTAACCGGTCGCGGGCGGCCAGGATGTCATCCACCTCATAGCAGATGTGATGGATCCCGCCCGCCGGGTTCTTGGCCAGATAGGCCGAGATCGGAGAGTTTTCACCCAAGGGATGCAACAGCTCGATCTTGGTGTTGGGCAGCTCGATGAACACCACTGTCACGCCATGGTCCGGCTCGTCTTGCGGCGCACGCACCTTTGCGCCCAGCACATCGGCATATTGCCGCGCGGCAACGGCAAGGTCGGGCACCGCAATGGCCACATGGTTCAGGCGTCCGATCATCGGTCTCACTCCCTGCCGTCCGCGTCTATGCCCTTGCCGCGCACCCTTCAAGGGGCGCGGGGCGGGACGGGCCACCAAAGGGGGCAAGGGCGACGTTAACCTCGGGTTAGGACTGTCCTGCTAGGCCGGTATCTGACCCCTCGGGACCATATCTTCGGGACCAACCCCCAGAGCCAACCCTCATAGCCAACTCCCTGCGCCAACCCCCAGAGCCCCCCCGAGTCGGAGCATTGCAATGCCCTCACCCGATACCAAAGACCGCATGAGGCCCGCGCAAACCGGCCGCTCCGTCGCCGTTGAGGAACTGGCCGCGATGCGCAGCGCCGTGCCCTGGCGCGGATTGACCCTGCTGGCGGTCGAAGACAGCCGCTTTGCGGCAGAGGCGCTGCGGCTGATGTGCCGCAAGCTGGGCTTGCGCCTGCGCCGGGCCGAAGATTTGCGCAGCGCGCATCTGCACCTGCAACTTTACCGCCCCGATGCCGTGCTGATCGACCTTGGCCTGCCCGACGGACGGGGAGAGGCGCTGATCCGCGATCTGGCGGAAAGTCCCTGGCGGCCAAGGGCGGTGCTGGCCACCTCGGGCGATCCTGCGGGGCGCGCCACCGCGCTGGCAGCCGGGGCGGACGGGTTCATCGACAAGCCGCTGGAAAGCTTTGCGGCCTTTCGCGCCGCCCTGACCCGCGTCTTGCCCGAGCTTTCCGACCCGGCCCCCTTCGCCCCCCCGCCCTTTGCCTCGCCCTCCCTTTCCTCAGCCCAAGTTGCACCGCCGGAAGAGGCGATCACCCCCGATCTTCTGGCGCTGCGTGATGATCTGGCCCATGCGGTCCAGGTCCTGCGCGACCGCAGCGATGCCGAAGGGCGGCGCTATCTGGCGGGGTTTCTGACCGGCGTTGCCCGCCACGCCCATGATCCCGCCCTTGCCGAAGCGGCCGAGGCGGCGGGCATGGCGCCGCTTGACCAGGCCAGCCAAAGGCTGGAAGGGATGCTGGCGCGCCGCCTGTCCGCGCCGGACGGGGCGTTCCTGGGCTGACGCAAGGCGGCTGGGCCCCAACCCGCCCGGCGCAGCAGGGACCGGCGACACCCGATCGCGCTGCGGCTGTACGGCGCGCCTCTCCCAACCAGCACGCGCGCACGGGCCACAGGCACCACGGCGCCCGTAGGATGGGCATTCATGCCCATCATGCTGGGCCGTCAGCACAGGATCGTGCCGGCCCGGGGCCAAGGTTCCGCCGGTCTGGGGCCAAGGCCCCGACGTCATGAGGCCAACCTTCGGTCGGTCTGGCGGCAAGCTTCCCACGGAAGATGGGCATGAATGCCCATCCTACAGGCACCCTTGCGCGCGTGGCTGTCCCTGACGCGCCGACCCGCGCGCGTCCAAAGATGCGGGCGCAACAATCACCCCTGACATGCGCCAGCCCCGGCCCCGGGCGCAGCAAAGCCCCCCGCCAGCTTCAGCCAGCACCCGTCCCCGCCACCCTACAGCGCCGGGTCATAGCCTTCGCGCGTCAAGGCCGTCAGATCGGACAGCCGCTCGCGCTGGCGCCCCGCCGCGTCGAAATTGGACGGGCTCAGCCAGGCCGCGAACGCCTCGCGCAGCGCCGGCCATTCCCGGTCAACCACCGAAAACCACGCCGTATCGCGGTTGCGGCCCTTCACCACCACTGCCTGCCGGAAGATCCCCTCATAGCTGAACCCCAGCCGCTGCCCCGCCCGGCGCGAGGGCAGGTTCAGCGCATCGCACTTCCATTCATAACGCCGGTATCCGGCCCGGAATGCCCAGTCCATCATCAGGAACATCGCCTCGGTCCAGGCCGCCCCCCGCGCGATTTCCGGCGCAAGACAGATATGCCCGACCTCGATCGACCCCGCCTCGGGCGTGATGCGCAGGTAACTCGCCACCCCGCCGCAATGGCCCGTCGCCTGGCTTCGCAGCACATAAAACAGCGGGTCGGTGCCACTGGCCGTCTCTTTCGCCCAGCGGTGATAGCTGGAGGACGACGCGAACGGGCCATAGGCCATGTAGTCCCACAATGCGTCATGCCCGGAATAGGCGCGGTGCAGGTCGGCGGCATGGACGTCGGGGTCCATCCGCTCCAGCCGCACAAAGCGCCCGTCCAACACCTCGCCCGTGGGGCGCGGCGGCGGGGTCCAGCCCGGCACCACCGGTCCGAAATTCTTGATCTCCGCCATGTCCTGCTCCGGTCGGTTGGTAACGGTCTCAGGCACAGTGCGGCGCGTTCCCCTCGCTGGGCAAGGGGGGCCGCGACAAAAACCAGTCCGAAGCGCCGGTTACCGCAGGAAGCCGGGGTTTGGCCCCATGTCGAGCCCCGGAAAGATCGACCCCTGGATCACCGACGGCGCAAACCCGTACATCTGGTGCATCGCCCATCCCGCCCAGGCCCGCACATCCGAGGTCGGCATCAGATCGCGCCCGGCATACAGCGCGGCGTCCGACAGGCCCGGCCATTTGCCGTAAACCTGGCCTCCGCGCAAAGCGCCGCCCGCCATCACCATCGCGCCCGCCGTGCCGTGATCCGTGCCCTTGGAGCCGTTTTCATGCGCCGTCCGGCCAAATTCGGTCATCGCCAGCAGCACGGTCTTGTCCCAGACCGGCGCCCCCAGATCCTCGCGCAGCGCCAGGATCAGCCCTTTCAGCCGCGACAGCGCCACCGGAAGCGCCGTGACCTGGCTGCGGTGCGTGTCCCATCCCGACAGCGAGAATGTGGCGATCCGCGTGTCCTCGCGCAGTTGCCCGGCGGCATATTTCGCCAGCACCTGCACATCGCGCACCGCAGCCCCCGGCTTGGCTGCCGGCGCCGCCATCATGTCACCCGCCGCATCCGGGTTGAACTGGCGCGACAGCATGATCGCCTCGTCGCTGGCGTCGGCGAACAAGGGATCGTCGTGATAGATCGCCTCCAGCAAAGCCTCGCCCTGGGCCGAGATCGGCAGCCGCTCTTCGGGGGCCCAGGTCAGGAACGGCGCCTCGCCCTGCAGCAGCGGCATCGCATCGGCCCCCATCGCGAAGGCCGTGTGCGAGGTCAGCCCCGGCACCGCCTGCAGCATCCGGTTCATCCAGCCGTCCCTTGCCGCCATCGACGGCACATCCATGCCGGTGCCCGCCTCCAGCATGTCCTGACCGTCGAAATGGCTGCGCTTGTCGCGGTAGGGGGTCGAGGTGGCATGTACAAAGCCAAGCTCACCCTTGTCCCAAAGCGGCATCAGATCGGTCAGCGCCGGATGCAGTTCATAGAAATTGCCCAAAGGCGCGCCCGGCTTGGCCAGCAACGTGGGCCGCAGACCGGCGTAATCGGCATCGCCCACCGGGCGCACCACGTCCAGCCCATCCATCGCGCCGCGCAGGATCACCACGATCAGCCGGTTTTCACCCAAAGGCTGGCCACCGTTCGATCCGGCCATCGTGACCGTGGTCATCCAGGGCGCCGCGGCGGCCGAACAGGCAGCGACACTCAGCCCCTTCAGCAGCTGGCGGCGCGACATCGGGCCGGGGGACATCGGGCCGGGGGACTTGGCGCGCGGGGACATCAGGCTCTCGGACATCAGGCCGGGGGACATCAGGCGGGGCAAAAGCATCACTACCTCCGGTTCATTTCGACCGAGGCGAGGATCAGCCCCAGCCCCTGCTGCTTGCTTTCCGCCCGTCCGATCGCCTGGCGCAGCTCGGGCGAGACGCGGGTGCCCAGCACCTGATCGACCAGCAGGCGCGGATCAAGCGCGGGCGCGGTCGCCCCCTTGGTGCCCAGAACGGCGCTGGGCATGGTCATGGCCCAGGCGATGCGGGCGGCCAGAAGCGGCGGGTTGATCCAGGCATCGGCCTCCTCGGAAAAGCCGTTCGGGCCGCCCGGCTTGAACCAGGGCATGCCCATCGCCGCCATGGATTTCATCACCTCGCGGCGAAACGGCCCGTCCGCCAGCGCCATCACCTCGGCCCCGTCCACGCCCAAGGCGCGCAGGCCCGCCACCAGATAGTCGCTTGGCCAGCGTACCTTGGCCAGCGGCGCTTCTGCGGCAGCGGGATGGGTCAGCAGCACCTGATACGCCGTCATCAGATCGCCGCCGGTGTCCATCCAGGCCGCGGTCATGGCGTCCACCAGCCCCTGCGGCGGGATATCGGCGATGAAATGGATGGCCAGCTTGGCCGAGATATGCCGCGCGGTTTCCGGCCGTGCCGCCAGATCGGCCAGTCCGGCATGAACCGCTGCCGGCCCCTTGCCACCATAGGTCTTGCCCAGCACCGTCTTGGGCCCCGGTTCGGTCCGGTTCGGATCGAACGTCGCCCCGTCCCGCGCCGGCTCGAAGGTCAGACCCGTCAGCAGCAGCGCCATCTGCGTCACATCGGTCTGGGTGTATTTCGCCGCCACGCCCAGCGAATGCAGTTCCATCACCTCGCGCCCAAGGTTTTCATTCAGCCCCAGCTTGCGCTTGCGGGCCGCCTGCGAGTGCGGACCGTACGAGGTGTTCTGATCCAGATACATCACCATGGCCGGATGGGTGGTCGCCGCCACCAGAAGCTGCGCGAAAGAACCGGTCAGGTTGGGGCGGATCGCCTCTTCCACCATCAGCGCGGGCAGATAGGTCGTGATGGCGTCCTTGGCGGCCGTGCAGAAGTGGTTGGTCCAGAACGCCACCAACCGCTCGCGAAAGCCGTCCGGCGCGTCCAGCGCCCGTGCGGCGCTGGACCGCACCGCCAGCACGACCTGCCCGTTCAGCACCTGCGCCGCCGCCTTGAACCCCTTGTCCTCGGTCGTGCCTTTTTCGGCCTTCTTCAGGGCGATCGCGGTTTGCATCTGCGGCAGATGCCGGGCCATCAGGGGCAGGGGATAGGCCGCTTGCGCAAGGTCCGGCCCGGCCAGCAGCGCCAGCATCTCGGCGGGCGCTGCGGGCGTTCCTGCGGGAAGCGGCAAGCCGTAACCGAATCGGGCGGACAGGATTTCAGGACTGAAGCGCATGGACGGGGCCTGTCTGCAGCGCCGGACGGGTCCGGCTTCACCGTGAACCCTAGCGTCAAAGACCGGCACAATCACCAACGCCGATCTGCACATGCGCGTGTTCACGCTGACTTCTGGGGCCAAAGGCGGCTTTTTACGGCGATTCTCCGCCAGAAAAGCCGCTTTCCCCCAAGCTCGGCTGCGCAGAAATCTTTTCTCCTTAAACACGACAGAAAAGAGCGTGTTTTCTCTTGCAAATATCTATCTATCGTGTCGAGATTAAGCCAGTCGAGTCCGGCAAGCGGTCCGGGCCATCAATGTGCGAACAGGAGTTTTCGATGTTCAAAACCATCGTCGTGGCCGGGCGGATCACTGCGCAGGGGCTGCTCGTGCAGTCTTTACCCGATGGGCGGATCGTGATTTCGCTGGGCGAAAGGCAAATGACGGGGGTGCCGGTGGGCGCGCTGCGCCGCTCGGCCGCTGCCCTGGTGCTGGCGCTTGCCGCCTTCGGCTTTGGCGGCAGCTTTGCGCAGCCGGTCCAGGCCGAAAGCCTTTTGAACGTCAGTTACGATCCCACGCGCGAACTTTACGACGATATCGACAAGGCTTTCGCCGCATACTGGGTGGCGCAAGGCAATGCCGCGCCGGATGTCAAAGCCTCGCACGGGGGGTCCGGCTCGCAAGCCCGCGCGGTGATCGAAGGGCTGGACGCGCAAGTGGTGACGCTGGCGCTGGCCGCCGACATCGACAAGATCGCCGGCGCCGGCAAGGTGGACAAGGATTGGCAAACCAAGCTCCCGCACAATTCCTCGCCCTATACCTCGACCATCGTGTTCCTGGTGCGCCACGGCAATCCCAAGGGCATCACCGACTGGGGCGATCTGGTGAAGCCCGGCATCGAAGTGATCACGCCGAACCCCAAAACTTCGGGCGGCGCGCGCTGGAACTACCTCGCGGCCTGGGCCTGGGCGCAGAAGAACAACCAGGACCCGCAAGCCTTTGTGAAGGCGCTCTATTCCAACGTGCCCGTTCTGGACAAGGGCGCGCGCGACAGCACCACCACCTTCACCCAGCGCGGCATTGGTGACGTTCTGCTGTCTTGGGAGAACGAGGCCTTCCTCGCCCAAAAGGAACTCGGCGCCGATCAGTATGACATCGTCGTCCCCTCGGTGTCCGTCCTGGCCGAGCCTCCTGTCGCTGTCGTCACCGGCAACATCCATTCCGATGACCAGAAGAAACTGGCCGAGGCTTACCTGAACTTCCTCTACACCCCGGAAGCCCAAGCCATCATCTTCAAGGACTTCTACCGCGGCTGGGACACCTCCAAAGCCGATCCGGCGGATGTCGCGCGCTTCCCGAAACTTGACCTCGTGACCATCGCCGACTTCGGCGGCTGGTCCAAAGTTCAGAAAGAGCAGTTCGCCGACGGCGGCATCTTCGACCAGATCTACACCGCGAAGTGAGCGCCCAAATGCACAGGCCCCCAGAATGAGCAGGCCCCCAGAATGAGCAGACCCCCAGAATGAACAGGCCCCTCGTCCACCGTTCCGCGATCCCCGGCCTTGGCCTGTCGGCCGGGATCACCCTGACCATGTTGTCACTCGTTGTCTTGTTGCCCATTGGTGCCCTTCTGGTGAAGGGCACCTCTGCGGGCCTTCCGGCGCTGTGGGACACCGTCAACACCCCCCGCACCTGGGCCGCGCTGGGACTGTCGTTCCGGCTTTCGTTCATCGCGGCTCTGTTCAACCTCGGCTTCGGCCTGATCCTGGCCTGGGTCTTGACCCGCTACCGCTTCCCCGGCCGCAAACTGCTCGACGCCGCCGTCGATTTGCCCTTTGCCCTGCCCACCGCCGTCGCCGGCATCGCCCTGACCACCCTCTACGCCCCCAACGGGGCGTTCGGCGCGATATTCAAGCACTGGGATATCAAGATCGCCTACACCCAATGGGGCATCCTGATCGCGCTGATCTTCGTCGGCCTGCCCTTCGTCACCCGCACCGTCCAGCCCGTAATCGAGGAGATCGAGCGCGAGGTCGAGGAAGCCTCCGCCACGCTCGGGGCAGGGCGCACTTATACCCTCCGCCGGGTGATCCTGCCCATGCTCGCCCCCGCCGCGCTGACCGGCTTTGCCTTGTCGCTGGCCCGCGCCGTCGGCGAATACGGCTCGGTCATCTTCATCGCCGGCAACCTGCCGATGAAAACCGAAATCGCCCCCCTGCTGATCGTCATCAAGCTGGAGGAATACAACGACGCCGGTGCCGCCGGGATCGGCATTGCGATGCTGATGATCTCCTTCGCGATGCTGTTCGTCATCAACGCCATTCAGGTGCTCAGCCGCAAAAGGATCGGACATGTCTGACTTGGCCCCAACCGCCGCCAAATTCCGCCCCGTCACCACCGAAACGCCCTTGGTCCGCCGCCTGCTGATCCTGGCTGTGGTGCTGTTCCTCGCGGTGCTGGTCTTCGCCCCCCTCGTCACCGTCTTTGCCGAGGCCCTCGCCAAAGGCATCCCCGCCGCCCTCGCCACCCTGACCGACCCCGAAGCCGCCGATGCCATCCGCCTCACGCTGATGGTCGCGGCCATCGCCGTGCCGCTGAACGCGGTGTTCGGCCTCGCCGCCGCCTGGTTCATCACCAAATACGACTTCCGCTTCAAAGCCGCGCTGATCACCCTGATCGACCTGCCGTTCAGTGTCTCGCCGGTCGTCGCGGGCCTGTGCATCATCCTGACCTTCGGCGCCAATTCCTGGATCGGCGGCTGGCTGGTCGGGCACGGCTTCCCCATCGTCTTCGCCGTCCCCGGCATCGTGCTCGCCTCGATGTTCGTGACCTTCCCCTTCGTCGCGCGCGAGCTGATCCCGGTGATGACCGAACAGGGCAAGGTCGAGGAAGAAGCCGCCCTGACCCTCGGCGCCTCCGGTTTCCGGGTCTTTTTCACCGTCACTTTGCCCAACATCCGCTGGGCGCTGCTGTATGGCGTCCTTCTCTGCAACGCCCGCGCCATGGGTGAATTTGGCGCGGTCGCGGTCGTCTCCGGCAAAATCCGCGGCCTGACCGCCACCATGCCGATCACCATCGAGATGCTGTACAACGAATATTCCTCCGTCGCGGCGTTCACTTTGGCGGCAGTGCTGGCCCTGCTGGCACTGGTGACGCTGGCGCTGAAAACCCTGCTCGAATGGCGCTACGCCGATCAACTCGCCGCCACCCACAGACATTAGTCGCGGGCATTAAGGAGCTTTCATGCTGATCGAAATCGACGAAATCTCCAAGGAATTTGGGCTGACCGCCGCGCTGCATCCGGTGTCGCTGACCATCCCCTCGGGCGCGCTGGTGGCACTCCTCGGCCCCTCCGGCTCCGGCAAGACGACCTTGCTCCGCATCCTCGGGGGCCTGGAATTCCCCAACTCGGGCCGTGTCCTTTTGGGAGGCAAGGACGCCACCCACCTGACCGTGCAAGACCGCCGCGCCGGTTTCGTGTTCCAGAACTACGCCCTGTTCCGCCACATGACCGTCTTCGAAAACATCGCCTACGGCCTGCGCGCAAGGCCACGCGCCACAAGGCCCACCGAACAAGAAATCACCCGCCGCGTCACCAAACTGCTGGACTTGATCCAGCTGCCCGAGATCGGCAAAAGGTTTCCCAGCCAACTGTCGGGCGGTCAGCGCCAGCGCGTCGCTCTGGCCCGGGCGCTGGCGATCGAGCCGCGCATGTTGCTGCTGGATGAACCGTTCGGTGCCCTGGACGCCAAGGTGCGCCGTGAATTGCGTCAGGGGTTGCGCGATATTCATGATGAAACCGGCCTGACCACGGTTTTTGTGACCCATGATCAGGACGAAGCGATGGAACTGGCCGATCTTGTCGTGGTCATGTCCGGCTCGGCCACCGGGGGCCGGATTGAACAGATCGGCAAACCCCAGGACATCCGCGCCCGCCCCGCCACGGAATTTGTGCGCGAATTCATCACCGCCTGACCGCGCTTAAAACCCGTACCAAAAAGGGGCAAAGCGGCTCAGAACGGATAATGCTGGTTGGGATCCTCGATCGTGATCCAGCGCAGGTCGGTAAATTCGGCAATCGCCGCCTTGCCGCCAAACCGGCCATGACCGGGTACTTTGACCCCGCCAAATGGCATCTGCGGCTCGTCCGCCACAGTGGGCCCGTTGATGTGGTAAATGCCGCTTTCGATCCGGCCCGC
>JANLQT010000256.1:0-3618 GCA_031368035.1 Rhodobacterales bacterium
CAGGGTCCCCCACCAACGAATAGTCCCGCTGCGATTCCGCTGCGGGACGACGTGCCATATGGGCTTTTGACTGAGGCGTCAAGTGCCAGAGGCAGTTATTTACGACTTGTCAAGAACTAATCCCACGGCGGCCGCCACAGCGTCCACCGGGGCCAGACCATCGACCGTCGAAAGCTGCCGCAGGGCATAGTAATAGCCGATCAACGGCGAGGTATCGCGGTAATAGGCCAGCATCCTTGTGCGCAAAGCCTCTTCCGTGTCATCGGCCCGGCGCTTCATGTTGGAGGCGCCGCAGGTGTCGCAGACCCCGTCCACCTTCGACGGGTGGTTGCGGTCGTGGTAGACCGCGCCGCAAGAACCGCAGGTATAGCGGCCGACGATCCGGTCTTTCAGCGCCTCGTCATCAACGCGGATTTCCACCACGGCGTCCAGGGTTTGACCCAGCTTGGTCAGCACCTCACCCAAGGCATCCGCCTGGCGCAAAGTCCGGGGGAAGCCGTCGAAGATGAAGCCGCCCTGCGGATGTTCGTTGGTCAGCTTTTCGGCGATCAGGCCGATGACGATATCATCCGTCACCAGATGCCCCGCATCCATCACCTCTGCGACCTTGCGGCCCATCTCGGTGCCGGAATGTCGGGCTTCCCGCAGCATGTCGCCGGTGGAAAGCTGGACCATCTGGCGTTCGTCCACCAGACGCTTGGCTTGGGTTCCCTTGCCGGCGCCGGGCGGCCCCAGCAGGATGATGTTCTTCTGCTGGGCCATCCGTGCTCCTTAACGACGTGCTGGGGCCTTGGGGGCCGTGGTGCTGCGCTTGCGGCCGCGAAGCTGCGACCGTTCGATCAGACCCTCGTACTGGTGGGCCAGAAGGTGCGACTGGATCTGGTTGATCGTGTCCATTGTCACGGAAACGACAATCAGCACCGATGTTCCGCCGAAATAGAACGGCACGGCGAACTGGCTGCGCAGAACTTCGGGCAGGAAACACACGGCCGCCAGATAACCCGAGCCGACCACCAGAACCCGCGTCACCACATAGTCGAGGTATTCCTCGGTCTTCTTGCCGGGACGAATGCCGGGGATGAAACCGTTCTGGTTCTTCAGGTTTTCGGCCACGTCATCGGTCTTGAAGGACACGTTGGCGGTGTAGAAATACGCGAAGAACACGATCATCGCGGCGTAGAACAGCAGATAAAGCGGCTGGCCGGGGCCGAAATACGCCAAGACCATCGACATGATCGGACTGGTGCTTTCGCCCGAGAAGGTGGCGATGGTCGTCGGCAGCAGCAGCAGGGACGAGGCGAAGATCGCCGGGATCACGCCCGCCGGGTTCACCTTGATCGGCAAATGCGACGAGCCGCCGTCGAACACCTTCATGCCGACTTGGCGCCTTGGATACTGGATGTGGATCTTTCGAAGGGCGCGTTCCATGAACACCACGAAGGCGATCACCGCGACCACCATCACAAGGACCCCGAGGATGACGGAAACGGGAAGCGTGCCGGCCCGGCCTTGTTCGAGGAAAGCCACCAAGGCATGCGGAATCTCGGCCACGATGCCGGTGAAAATGATCAGCGAGGTGCCGTTGCCGATGCCGCGGGCGGTGATCTGCTCGCCCAGCCACATCAGGAACATCGTGCCGCCGATCAGAGTGATCACGCAGGAAATCTTGAAGAAAAAGCCCGGCGTATGCGCCAGCCCGCCCGCTTCAATGGACGCCGCAATCGCCCAGCCCTGGAAGGCGGCCAGCAGAACGGTGCCGTAACGGGTGTATTGGTTGATCTTCTTGCGGCCCGAGTCGCCTTCTTTCTTCAACTGTTCCAGCGAGGGAACCATCGAGGCCAGAAGCTGCACGATGATGGACGCGGACACATAGGGCATGATCCCGAGGGCAAAGATGCCCATCCGCTTGATCGCGCCGCCGGTGAACAGGCTGAGCATGCCGCCAATGCCGGAACCGGCGTTGTCCATGAAGTTTCGCAGCGCAGTTCCGTCGATCCCGGGCACCGGGACATAGGTGCCAAGCCGGTAAACCATCAGCAGGCCGATGGTGAAGAAGATGCGCTGGCGCAGGTCGGTCGCCTTGCTGAGCGTGGCCCAGTTCAGGTTCGCCGCCATTTGCTCTGCAGCAGATGCCATGGTCAAATCTTTCAGTGAGAACGCCGCCGAGCCGGGTCATCCGGTCGGCGGCGTGAAAACCCTTCGCAGATGTAAGCGGTCTTGGGACCGCTCACAACCTGTTATTCTGCCGCAGCGGGCGCTTCGCCCTTGATCGTGATAGAGCCGCCAGCCGCCTTGATCGCTTCCATCGCCGGGCCGGAAGCGCCGGTGACATTCAGCTTGATGGCGGTGGTGATTTCACCCTTGGCGAGGATGCGGATGCCGTCACGCTTGTGCGAGGTCAGGCCCGCCGCGACCAGCGCGTCTTCGGTGATCTCGGTCTTGGCGTCCAGCTTGCCGGCGGCGATGAACTTCTCGATCAGGCCGAGGTTCACGACGGCATATTCCTTCTGGTTCGGCTTGGTGAAGCCACGCTTCGGCAGGCGCCGATACAGCGGCATCTGGCCGCCTTCATAGCCGCCAAGCGCCACGCCCGAACGCGAGCCCTGGCCCTTGATGCCACGGCCGGCAGTCTTGCCCTTGCCCGAACCGGGACCACGGGCCTTGCGGCGCTTGGATTTCGTCGCGCCGTCAATATCGGCGAGTTCATGCAGTTTCATGTCGCATTCTCCTTGCCGGAGGTGCCCAAGCTGCGACGGCGAGGGCAAACACGGCGTGTGATGAGTCGGCCTTAGGTGGCTGACCGGGGGCGTATAGAGGTGGCGCTGCCATTTGACAAGCGTCACCCCGTAGGATGGGTGATTCACCCATCTTCGCCTGAGACAGGGATGGGTGAATCACCCATCCTACGGTCACGCGGCGCTTGCGGGCCAGTGGAAGCTCGGCTGCAAACTGTCGTAAACCGGGCGGCCATCGTGGGGCTTCTCATAGCCTTTCGTCTCGTCCCAGAAGGCGTGATAGGTCGCCTTGGGGAAATGCGCGTCGTCATAGCCCATGATGTTCGGCACGGCGACGCGGATGCGGTGTTGCTTGTCGTCCAGCAGGAGGGCGGCGCCGCAGGTGGCGCAGGTGCACAGTTCCACCGGGCCGGCGGGGTTGTTCGCGTTGAAGGGCTGACGTTTCAGCAGTTCGGGGTGATCAACCTTCAGGTCGCCATAGTTGAAAAACGCCACATGGGTGACCTGCTGGCCGGTGACGGATTTGCAGACATTGCAGTGGCATTCGTGGTTGTCGATGGGCTCGGCGCTGGATGTCACATGCACATGCGCGCAGCCGCCTGCGTAGTTCGTCGCCATTTTTTTCTCCCCAGTGATTGACTTTAAACGGTTTCGCATCGTGAAGCCTCCCCGCCCCGCGATTCCGTGTTAGCGTAGCACGGACGCGACAAAACGCAAAACGCCCCGGGGTTTCCCTCGGGGCGACTGGCGAAATGGGCGCAAACCCATCCGGTTATTCGACGATCCGCACCATGTGCTTGACCGCATTGACCATGCCGCGAATCGAGGGGGTATCCTCCAGCTCGCGCCGACGGCGGATCTTGTTCAGGCCAAGACCCTTCAG
>JANLQT010000272.1:0-3267 GCA_031368035.1 Rhodobacterales bacterium
AACCCCACACCCCCCGCGCTTTGTTCTTACCCTCGGCCCACTTTTTTTTTACCCCCTCTTCACCCACAAAACACCCCCAAATAACCCGGGGGTCGGGGGCTGCCCCCCGGTGCCACACTTCAAGGAAACCAGCATGTATCCCGTTTTCGATGGCCACAACGACATCCTCCTGCGCCTGCAACTGGCCCCCGAAAACCGTGAGGCGATCTGGCTGACCGGCGAGGGCAAGGGCCATCTGGACATCCCCCGCATGAAGAAGGGCGGTTTTGCCGGCGGCTTCTTTGCCATCTACATCCCGTCCCCCCGCGATCCCAATGCGACCGACTTCTTTGCCGCGATGGAAAATCCCCCCTTCGCCTTGCCGCTGCCCGCCCTGATCACCGCAGACCAGGCCCAGCCCACGGCCCTGTCCATGGCCGGTCATCTGATGTGGATGGAGCGCTCCTCGAAGGGTGCCTTCAAGATCACCCGCAGCGTCGCTGAAATCCGGGACTGCATGGCCAAAGGCGTCATTGCCGGCATCATGCACATGGAAGGCGCCGAGGCGATTGGCGAAGATCTGAACGCGCTTTATTCCTTCCACGCCGTCGGCCTGCGCTCGCTGGGGCCGGTCTGGTCGCGTCCGACGATCTTCGGC
Organism: Rhodobacterales bacterium; assembly: GCA_031368035.1. GTDB lineage: Bacteria > Pseudomonadota > Alphaproteobacteria > Rhodobacterales > Rhodobacteraceae > Stagnihabitans. The sequence continues at coordinate 638 of JANLQT010000272.1, forward strand.
AACGGCGTCCCCTTTGCATTCCCCTCCTCCCCTGACACCGGTGACGGCCTGACCGAGGCCGGCAAGCGCCTCGTCAAGGCCTGCAACGACTTGAAAATCATGCTCGACATGAGCCACATCAACGAGAAGGGCTTTGACGACGTCGCCCGCCTGTCGGATGCGCCGATCATCGCCACTCATTCCAACGCCCATGCGATCACGCCGTCCTCGCGCAACCTGACCGACCGGCAACTGGCGATCATCGCTGAAAGCAACGGCATGGTCGGCCTGAACTACGCCACCTCGTTTCTGCGCCGCGACGGCAAGCAGGGTGGCGACATGGGGTGGGAGGATGTGATGGCGCATCTGGACCACCTGATCGACAAACTGGGCGAGGACCGCGTGGGTCTTGGCAGCGATTTCGACGGCGCCACCCTGCCGAACGGCATCGGCGACGTGGCGGGTCTGCCGAACCTGACGGCGGCGATGGAGGCGCATGGGTACGGCCGCGCGCTGATGGCCAAGCTGACCCATGAAAACTGGCTCGCCGTGCTGGAACGCACGTGGGGGGCGTGAGCATGATGGGTCGATCCCCATCCGTAGGATGGGTGATTCACCCATCTTCCCGAAACCTGCACTGATGTGACCCAATGACCAAACTTGCCCTCGTCACCGCCGGATCCTCTGCCATCGGCCGCTACCTCGTGGCGGGCCTCGCCGAGGCGGGCTATGCCGTCGCCTTCACCCATTTCGGCACACCAGAGGATGCCGAGGACGTTGTGGAAAATGTCGAGGCCCTGGGCGGGCGTGCCATGGCAATGGAATCGGATACCTCCGACGAAATCCAAGTGAACGCCTTCCACGCCGCCGCCGCGAAATGGGCCGGGGTCGCGCCCTCGGTCATGGTCTGCAACGCCGGCCTGCAGACCTGGAATTCCATCGTCGATCTGCCCGTCGCCGACTGGGACCGCATCATCGCCATCAACCTGCGCGGCACCTTCCTGAACACTCAGGCCGCCGCCCGCGCCATGATCGCGGCGGGGCAGGGTGGCAGCATCATCACGCTGGGGTCGGGCGCCAGCAAACTGGCGTTCCCGGGTCTCGGCTCTTACACTGCCTCCAAGGGCGGGATCGAGCAGTTCACCAAGGTCGCCGCCGCTGATCTTGGCCCCCACGGCATCCGCGTCAACTGCATCGCGCCGGGTGCCATCGCCACCGACCGCACCGCGCTGGAGGTGCCCGATTACGCCGGCCAATGGGGCGCGATCACGCCCCTGCGCCGCGTCGGCACGCCGCAGGACCTGATCGGCCCGTTGCTGTTCTTCATCTCGGACGCGGCGGCCTTCGTCACCGGCCAGACCCTTTGGGTCGATGGCGGCGTCTTCTCTCGCGCGCCCTGGCCGCAGAATACATGACGCTGCTGCTGGTCTCGCATGGCCAACCTTCCGCGCCCGAACCTGCCGAGGCGGAACTCGCCGCGCTGGCCAAGGCGGTTCAGGCGCAGATGCCGGACACCGAGGTCCTCTCCGCCACCCTTGCCGCGCCCGGCTCCCTCGGGCGCGCCGTGGCACGCGCGAGGGAGCCGGGACAGGTCTATCCCCTGTTCATGGCAGGCGGCTGGTTCACCCGCATCCTGCTGCCGAGCCGCTTGGCCGAGGCGGGCGGCAAAGGCTGGACCGTGCTGGAGCCGATGGGCTGCGATCCCGCCGTTCACGCGCTTGTCGTTGAAATCCTTCGGGAAAATCTGCCAGCGTCGCGCGTCCTGCTCGCCGCCCACGGCAGCGGCAAAAGCCCGGCCCCTGCGGCCATCGCCACCCGCCTTGCTGCCCGCATCGCGTCGGACCTCGGCATCCAAGCTGAGGCCGCCTTCCTGGAGCAATCCCAAAGGATCGCCGAAACGACGGACTTCGGCCCGGACAGCCTGTGCCTGCCGTTCTTCGCCGCCAGCGGCAGCCATGTGACCGAAGACGTGCCGCAGGCGCTGGCCGAGGCTGGCTTTCAGGGCCGCGTGTTGCCCGCCTTGGGCCTGGACCCAAGGCTCCCGGCCCTGATCGCCCAAGCCGCCCGCCAAGGCCGGCCGATCTGCGCCGAGACCTGCCGCGCTGCACAGTAGGTCGGGCGATAGCCCGTCTCACCGCGATAAGAGTCGGGCTGTCGCCCGACCTACACGGTGTAAAGATACAGGTCGAAATCGACCTCTGACACCCGCCGTTGCACCCGCGCATATTCCGACGCCTTGATCGCTACGAAGGTCCGATGCATGTCCTCGCCTAAAGCCGCCTTCAGGAACTCTGACCCTTTCGCCGCCTCGATCGCCGTGCGCCAATCCACCGGAATGGGCGGGGCATCCGCGCTGTTGGCATAGCCGTCGCCGGTCGTCTCCGGTCCCGGGTCGATCTTGTTCGCCAGCCCGTGCCGGATCCCGGCCAGCACCGTTGCCGCCACCAGATAGGGGTTCGCATCCACCCCCGCCGGGCGATGTTCAATCCGCCGCGCGCGAATATCCCCCGCCGGAATCCGCAGCGCGACCGAGCGGTTGTTCACCCCCCAGGTCGGCGAGACCGGCGCATAGGAATTGGACGCAAACCGCCGCCAGGAATTGGCATGCGGCGCGAAGATCAGCATGCTCTCGCCCATCGTTTCGCGCAGAC
>JANLQT010000305.1:0-5048 GCA_031368035.1 Rhodobacterales bacterium
CTTGTCACCACGCGCACATCCCGGTGCAAACCGATCTGCCGTGCGACACGCAGCATTTTCATCTCGTCCGCCACGGTCAGGCCATAGCCGGATTTCACCTCGATCACCGTCGCCCCGCCTGCAATCATCTGGTCGGCACGGGTCAGCGCCTCGGCCAGCAGTGCATCCTCGGACGCCGCGCGGGTGGCGCGGACAGTGGACAGGATGCCGCCGCCAGCGCGCGCGACCTGTTCATAACTCGCGCCGTTCAACCGCAGTTCAAACTCTGCCGCGCGGTTTCCGGCGAAGACGATATGGGTGTGGCAGTCGATGAGGCCGGGGGTCACAAGGCGGCCCTCCGCGCTGGTCCGGGGCAGGGCCGAAAGGCTGGCGGGCAGATCGGACAGCGGCCCGGCCCAAATGACCTGCCCCTCGCCCATCGCCACGGCAGCATCCGGAATCAGGCCGTAGCCCTCCGCCATCGTCGCCAGCGTTGCATCGGTCAGAAGAATCGGCATCGCGCTTGCCTTATGTCTGTGTTTGACGGTATTATGTCTATACATATACTCAGGTCAAGCGAGTCCTTCCATGCCAGTGATCCATGCCTCTACCGCGCTTCTGCCCGCAGGCTGGGCGCCCGATATCCGGGTCGAGATCGACGCAGGGCGGATCGCCAAAGTCTCGCACGGGGCGCCCGAGGCGGGGGATACCCGCGTCGGCGCTTTGCTGCCCGCGCCGGCGAACCTGCATTCCCACATGTTCCAGCGCGCCATGGCCGGGCTGACCGAGGCGCGCGGGGCCGGGCAGGACAGTTTCTGGACCTGGCGCAGCCTGATGTACCGGTTTCTGGACACCCTGACCCCGGACGAGGTCGAGGCGATTGCCGCCATGGTGATGGTCGAGATGGCCGAGGCCGGCTATGGCGCGGTGGCGGAGTTTCACTATCTGCACCACGCTCCGGGCGGCAAAGCCTATGCCGACCGCGCCGAGATGGCGGGGCGGATCGCCACGGCGTCAACGGCGACCGGACTGGGGCTGACGCTGCTGCCGGTGCTGTATGCGCAAGGGGGCTGCGACGGACGGGTACTGACGGCGGGGCAGTTGCGCTTCGGCAATGACCGGGACGGGTTTGCTAGCCTGTGGCAGGCGGCGGGGGGCCATGTCGCGGGACTGCCGCCGGATGCCGTGCTTGGTGCCGCGCCCCATTCGCTGCGGGCGGTGTCGCGCGGTGATCTGGCCTGGATCGAGGGTCTTGCGCCCAAGGCGCCGATCCACATTCACGTTGCCGAGCAGGTGGCCGAAGTGACGGAAGTGCAGGCGGCCTATGGCGCCCGCCCGGTGGACTGGCTTTTGGACAATGCCGAGGTGGATGCGCGCTGGTGCCTGATCCATGCCACACAGATGCAACCGTCCGAAACGCTGGCGCTGGCGGCGTCCGGCGCGGTGGCGGGCCTGTGCCCGATCACCGAGGCGAACCTGGGCGATGGCATCTTCGACGGCGCGCGGTTTCTGGGGGCGGGTGGGGTTTTCGGCATCGGGTCGGACAGCAATGTGCGGATCTCGCTGAGCGAAGAGCTCCGGATGTATGAGTATTCACAAAGGCTTTCTCTCAAAGGCCGCGCGATTCTGGCGACGGCGCAGAAATCCTCTGGCCGGGTGCTGTATGACGGCGCGGTCGCGGGCGGCGCTCAGGCGGCGGGGCGTCATTCCGGGGCGATCGCGCCGGGATACTGGGCGGACCTGACGGCGCTGGACATGACGGGGCCGGATTTCGAAGGGCGGCAAGGGGATGCCGTGCTGGACACGTTCATCTTTGCCGCCGATGACCGGCGCGTGGCCGAAGTCTGGTCAGCCGGGCGGCACATCGTGCAGGGCGGTCGCCACATCGCCCGCAAAGCCGTGCAGGCGCGCTTTGCTGTCGCCATGCGGCGGCTGCGGGGTGCCTTGTGACGACGATCCTGACCGGCTGGGAATCTATCCGCGCCGAGGTCTTGACGCGCATCCGCTGCCGGGACTGGCCGCCGGGGGCGCTGATCCCGAATGAAGCGGCGCTGGCGCTGGAGTTTGGCGTGGCGCGGGCAACGGTGAACCGGGCGCTGTCGGAACTCGCACGCGCGGGCGTGCTGGAGCGGCGGCGCAAAGCCGGCACGCGGGTCGCGGCCCTGCCGGTGCGCAAGGCGACGCTGGACATTCCGGTGATCCGGGCCGAGGTCGAACGGGCCGGGCGCAAACACGCGCACCGGTTGATGATGTGCGAGGAGCGCGCGGTTCCTGCCTCGGTTGCGGCACGGCTGTCCCTGCCGCCGGAGCAGAAGATGCTGTTCCTGCAGACCCTGCATCTGGCTGACGGGCGCCCGCATGTGCTGGAAACCCGCTGGCTGAACCCAGAGGTGCTGCCCAAGCCGATGCCGGATTTTGCCAGCCTCAGTGTCAATGAATGGCTGGTGGGCAATGTTCCTTTTTCCACCGGCGATATCGGTTTCGCGGCAGAGGCGGCCAGCGCCGAGGAAGCAGCGGCGCTGGATTGCCCGGTCGGGGCGGCGCTGTTCGTGACGGAACGCACGACGTTCTCGGGCGAGGCGGCGATCACGCTGGTGCGGCTGGCCCATGCGCCCGGGTACCGGATGCAGACGGTTTTGTGATGGCGCCCGCAGGATGGGGGATTCCCCCATCCCTGTGTGAAATCACGGAATTTCACGCGTGAAATTCCGTGTAACACTTTGATTTTGCTTTATTTAACGAAATCTGTTCAGATTCCGTTAACCACGATTCCCCAACATTTCACGGCAGGATGGGCATTCATGCCCATCACGGGGCGGTCCAAAAACCGCATGGGCATAAATGCCCATCCTAAGTCTCATCACTCCCAGCAGGACACCAGCGCGGTCATCCCCAGACCCATGGCATGCAGCGCATCGGGGCTCGCCGGCGCGCTCGCCGCCGACAGCGTCACCGGCACCGCGCCCTGCGACATCAGCGCCGCCACGGCGGCATTGCCTTGCGCCAGTGCCACACCCGCAGGCAGGGCAGGGCCCTTGGCGGCACCCGGCAGCACCAGACCGATCACTGCGCCGCTGGCATCCAGCACCGGCCCGCCGACATCGCCCGGCAGGATATCCAGCGCCAGTTGCAGCTGCGCGCCCGATCCGTCCAGCCCCTTCGGCTCTTCCAGAATGCCGGGGTTCAGCACCGGCGCGGGCAGGCGGTCGCCATAGGACCAGCCGACCGCCGCCACCTGCGCGCCTTTTTGCGGCAGGACGCTGGCAAAGGCGGCAAAGGCCTGCGGCGCAATCGCCGTGCGCGGCTTCAAAAGCACCAGACCCGACACCGCATCCGTCGCAACCACATCCGCCGCTGTTCCCCGCTCGATCGTCACGCTGCCGCACTGCGCCACCGCTGATGCGGTCGTCACCACCGCGCCATCCGCCGACACGAACAGGCCAGACTGGCTGGATTTCGGCATCTTCGCGCTAAGCCCGGCCAGAAGCCCACGCCGCACCGCGTCGTCCAGCGGCACCAGACCGGGGTCCAGCGCCTTGGACCCAAGCGACTGGAACGAGGCCTCGATCACCGGCAGGATACGCCCGATCTTGGCATCCAGCGCCGGGGTCCAGGTGACCAGATAGCCTTTCACATTGCCCTTGTCGGCAGCGGCAAAGGCATAACTTTCCAGGCTCGCGTTCTTGCCGCGCAGCGTGAAACTGGTGTCCTCCAAGGCGCGCGCACCGTCTGCCGGCATCACGTCAAGACCTTGCAGCACGTTATACAGCCCCGACAGCGCCGCCACATCCCCTGGCTGCGAGATCAGCCGCACCGTCAGGCCCGAGCCGGGCTTCGCCGCATACAAAGCAAACGGCGGCGCATAGCTGTCAAAGGCCACCAGCCCCAGCGGCAGCGTGATCTGAATGCCGGATTCGGCGTCCGCCACGGCCTCGAACCCGAACTCGGCCTTGTCGCCGCGGTAGGTGCCCACCAGTTCGGCCCGCTGCGCCGTGGTCAGAACGCCGGTCGCCTCATAGCCATTGGCCTCTTGCCAGGCCGCCATCGACTTGCGCGTGCCCTTGCCGATCGCCCCGTCCGAGGCGCCTGCGTAAAAGCCGTACCACTTCAACGCATCCTGCAGCGCGGAGCGTTCCTCTTGCGGAAGGGCGCTTTCGGCGGCCAGCGCCTGTTTTGGAGTTTCTTCTTCCGCCACCGCCGGGACCGTGTCCGCACCTGGCGCAGAAGTGCCCGTCGCGGCGGCCGTGGTGTCACCCACCGGCCAGAACCGCGCCCCAAGTTCCCCCGCAGACGCGATGAACGCATCCTGCGGCACCAGATTTTGCGCCCGCAGCGTCACCAGCCGGTTCGCGGCATCCTCGGCCGTCATCGGCCCCAGCACCACCGCATACCACCCCGACGCGACGCGGAACCCCTGCACATCCGAAAAATTCCCGCCATAGGCCCGTGCCCGCTCCATCGCCTTGTCCAGCGAGGGCTGCGCTTCGACCTGCAGGAAGCTTGTTTCCTGCGCCGCCGCCGCCCCGGTCCACAGCGCCAGCGCAACAGACAAGGCCACAAACAACGCCAATGCCAGGCTCGTGAAAATTGACTTGACCAATCTCATCTTGACTATCGTCCCGTGTCCCACCCCCGGAACAGACATGCCCCGGGCCATTTTGGGCAGACATAGCCCTGTTGCGGGCCGGATGCACCCCTTGCCATGCCGTCCGCCCGATGCATCGCAATTTGTGCGGCTGCAACGCAACATTGACCCTGTTCCGCCTTGATCCTATGGAGAAGCCGCCGATGCCGCCGCCTTTGCCGGGCGCGACCCAAGGGGATACGATGACCACCAGTGCCGCCCTTCCAACCGCCCCCCGCAGCTTTCAGGAGATCATCCTGCGCCTGATGAGCTATTGGGCCGGCCAAGGCTGCGCCATCCTGCAACCCTATGACATGGAGGTTGGCGCGGGCACCTTCCATCCGGCCACCACCTTGCGCTCCTTGGGCACCAAGCCCTGGGCCGCCGCCTATGTGCAGCCCTCGCGCCGCCCCACCGATGGCCGCTATGGCGAGAACCCCAACCG
>JANLQT010000315.1:0-5678 GCA_031368035.1 Rhodobacterales bacterium
TATCTGGGCGCGCATGGCTTCATTCTGCCGCCGCTGCCAAATTTCCTTTTCACCCGCGACAACAGTGCCTGGATATACGGCGGCGTTACGCTGAACCCGATGTATTGGGCGGCGCGCAAGCCCGAAACCCTGCTGACCGCCGCCGTCTACCGCTTCCATCCGAAATTCGCGGGCAAGGCCAACGTCCATTGGGGCGATCCGACGGTGGAACATGGTCTGGCCTCGGTTGAGGGCGGTGACGTGATGCCGGTCGGCAACCGCACCGTGCTGGTCGGCATGGGCGAGCGGTCGTCGCCGCAGGGCATCGGCCTTCTGGCGGCGTCGCTATTCGCCAAAGGCGTGGCCGACCGGGTGATCGCCTGCCAACTGCCCAAAAGCCGCTCCGCCATGCATCTGGACACCGTGTTCACCCTGCTGGGTGGTGACGTGGTGACCTGCTTCAAAGAGGTTGCCGACGAGATCACCTGTTTCGATCTGCGCCCCGGCGAGGGGAAGGCTCCGCTGCAATTCCGCTCCGATCCGCGCCCGCTGTTCGCCGTGGTGGCCGAGGTACTGGGCCTGCCGAAGCTGACCGTGGTGCCGACCGGTGGCCGTGATCAGGCCGAACGGGCCCGCGAGCAATGGAACGACGGCAACAACCTTCTGGCGCTGCGTCCCGGCGTGGTGGTGGGCTATGACCGCAACGACGATACCAACGCCGCTTTGCGCGCTGTCGGCATCAATGTTCTGGAACTGCCCGGCGCCGAGTTGGGTCGTGGCCGCGGTGGCAGCCATTGCATGAGCTGCCCGACCATCCGCGATGCCGAATAGACATTGATTCCCAGGGAAAATCCCATGAGCTACAACCTCAAGAACCGCAGCCTCCTCTCGCTGCGCGATTACAAACCCGCCGAGATTGCGTTCCTTTTGAAACTCGCCGCCGACCTCAAGGCCGCGAAATATGCGGGCACCGAACAGCCGGGGCTGAAGGGCAAGGAGATCGCGCTGATTTTCGAGAAGGACTCAACCCGCACCCGCGTGGGGTTTGAGGTGGCGGCGCATGATCAGGGGGCGACCGTCACCTATCTTGGCCCGACCGGTAGCCATATCGGTCACAAGGAAAGCGTCAAGGACACGGCAAGGGTGCTGGGCCGGGTCTATGACGCCATCGAGTATCGCGGCTTCGGCCAGTCGATTGTCGAGGAACTGGCCGCCTGGTCCGGCGTGCCGGTCTACAACGGCCTGACCGATCAGTTCCACCCAACCCAGATCCTCGCCGATTTCCTGACCATGCAGGAACACAGCGACAAGCCGCTGCGTGAGATCGCCTACGTCTTTCTGGGCGATGCCAAGAACAACATGGGCGACAGCTTGCTGATCGGCGGCGCCAAGATGGGCATGGATGTGCGGCTGTGCGCGCCCAAGGCCTGCTGGCCCGACAAGGCCATTCAGGCAGAGGCACAAGCGATTGCCAAAGAGACCGGGGCGCGGATCACCATCACCGAGGACGTGGGCGATGCGGTCAAGGGCGTCGATTTCGTCTATACCGATGTCTGGCTGTCGATGGGCGAACCCGAAAACAAATGGCCCGCCCGGATCAAGCTGCTGCTGCCCTATCAGGTCAACGCCAAGGTGATGAAAAAGACCGGCAATCCGCGCGTCAAGTTCATGCATTGCCTGCCAGCCTTCCACAACGCCGACACGGCTGTCGGAAAGGACATCGCGGCCAAATTCGGGATTTTCGAAATGGAAGTGACCGATGAGGTGTTCGAAAGCCCGGCCTCGATCGTGTTCGATCAGGCCGAAAACCGGATGCATACGATCAAGGCGGTGCTTGTCGCCACGTTGGGAGGCTGAGGTGCTGGTGGTCGCGGCTCTTGGCGGCAATGCGCTGCTGCGGCGGGGTGAGCCGCTGACGGCGGAAAATCAACGGCGATCCGTGCAGCGGGCCGCCCCGGCGCTGGCCGCGATCCTGCATGCGGGGCACCAGTTGGTGATCACCCATGGTAACGGCCCCCAGGTCGGGCTGCTCGCCTTGCAGGGCGCGGCCTACAAACCGGATGAGGCCTATCCGCTGGACGTGCTGGGGGCGGAAACCGAAGGCATGATCGGCTATCTGATTGAACAGGAGCTGGAAAATGCCCTGGGCCATGACCGGCCCGTGGCGGTGCTGCTGACGCAGATCGTGGTCGATGCCAATGATCCGGCCTTTGCCAAGCCGACCAAGTTCGTAGGCCCGGTCTATCCCGAGGCTGAGGCGCGGACGCTTGCCGCCGCGCGCGGTTGGTCTATTGCTCCAGACGGCGATAAATGGCGCCGCGTCGTAGCTTCGCCCAAACCGCTGGAGATCCCCGATCTGGGAGTTTTGCAACTGCTGCTGGCGCAAGGCGTGGTGGTGATCTGCGCGGGCGGTGGCGGCATTCCGGTCTTGCGCCGCGCAGATGGCAGCCTGATCGGGGTCGAGGCGGTGATCGACAAGGACCACGCCAGCGCCTTGCTGGCAACCGCGCTCAAGGCCGATGCGCTGCTGATGCTGACCGATGTGGCGGCGGTCTTTCGCGATTTCGGCAGCGATCACGCCGCGCCGATCCCCCGGCTGACGCCTGAACAGGCCGCTGCCCTGACCCTGCCGCAAGGCTCGATGCAGCCCAAGGTGGCGGCGGCCTGCGATTTCGTGCTGAGTGGTGGCAAGCTGGCTGGGATCGGGCGGCTGGAGGATGCGGTGGCGATCCTGAATGGCACGGCTGGCACGCTTGTGACAACGCAGACGATCTGACCCCCCCGGAAAGGGCCTTCCATGTGCATGTCAGCGCCCGTCAGTTTTGCCGCAAGCGTCTTTCTGGTGGCAGGCGGCATCGCGATTTTAGCGACCGCCTGGCGGCGCAATCTGCGCTATCTGCCGCTGGCGCTGATGCCGCTGTTTGCCGGGTTCCAGCAGTTCACGGAAGGCAATGTCTGGCTGGGCATGACGGGGGGTGATCCGTTCACTGTGCAATGGGGTGCGATGGGCTTCATGTTCTTCACCTGGTTCATGTGGCCGGTGTGGATTCCGTTTTGCGTCTATGTGCTCGAACCCGATGAAAGCCGCCGCAAACCGTGGTTTCTGGCGATGGCGCTGATCGGCCTGTTGTTCGGCTTGCTGCTGTATGTGCCGCACGGGCTGAACAGCAGCATGATCGTGGTCGAGATCAATAACAAATCCCTGGCCTATGAAAAGTCGATGTGGCTGGATTTCATGATGCCGCGCAGGCTGACCAACATGATCTATGTCGCCCTGATCATCGTGCCGCCTGCGCTGTCGTATTACCGGCATGTCCGGCACTTCGCGCTGACCCTAGTGGGCGTGGTGGTCGTGGATATGATGCTGCTGAACTATGCCTATATCTCGTTCTTCTGCCTGCTCGCGGGCCTCGCGACGCTGCATCTGGTCTATATCATCCTGACCAACAAATGCGCGCAGGAATGCCCGGAGTTGTTTGCCTGACCCGCGCGGTCTGCCACCGGGTCCGATGCCCCGTGTTGACGATCCCTTACCCGGCAGCTACCACATGAGCCTACCGTCAGCCGAGCATGTTCTAGGGCGTCCCAGTGTCTGATTTCCTGCCTGTCCTGATCGAGAACTGGCGGGCTGACATGGCGGGCACCTTCCAGTCCTGGTTCCTGTGGGAAGAGAGGATCAAGAACTTCCGCTCGATCCGGCGCGGCTTGAAGGCGGTGGTTGCCGAGATCGCGGGTGGCAGTTTTGGCACACAGTATCGCGGGTCGTCGCTGGAAACCGTGGTTCATTCGGTGGCCGAGCAGCGTCAGATTTTCAAAGGTGCCGATCACGCTTTTCTGTGGAAACCCAAGCTGCGTATCCCGGACATTTATGAAAGCCCGGTCAATCAACGCGCCTTTGGCCACATGCTTGACACCTGCATCTGCTGAGACACCGAGGCCGAAGTTCTGGCAGGAATCCGTCGTATCGATGCGTTGAAGATCAAGGGCCTTGGACCTGCCGTGGCAAACCTTCTGTATTTCCTGCACCCCACCCTCATGCCGCCCTGAAACACCGCCATCGTCAATGGCTACAACACCCTGACCGGGGCCAAAACCAAGCTGGGTCGCTGGGACGAATACCTAGCGATGCGCAAAGGGTTGAGCGCGCTGAACGCCAAGTATCGCGGGCTGCTGTCGAATGATTTCGGCGCGATTGCCGGGTTGATGTTCGACATCGGCAGCGGGCGCTATCCGGTGCCGTCACTGGACGTGAATGGCGAGGGGCGGGCAAAGTGGGAGGCCGACCTGGCACGGGTTCGCGACGAGGGCGCTACCCTTGCCAAAGCCGAGATGCTTAGCCGCGAGAACGACCATACCCACACTGAAATTCAGGGCTGGCTGCGCGACCTGGGGCTGGCTTTGGGCTTTGCGGTCTGGGTTGCCTCGAACGATCAGGGCCGCAGCTGGCAGGGCGGCAAGCTGGGCGATGGCTGCCTGACCGCCCTGCCGCCCGCCATGGCCGCCGCGCGTGGCAGTGAGGCGGTGCGCTTGATCGACATCATCTGGATCGACACGGCGGGCGGCCAGGCCATTGCGGCGTTCGAGGTGGAACACAGCACCTCGATCTGTTCCGGCATCGTGCGGATGCTGGACTTGGCGATGGGCGGCACTGCTGTTCCGCCTGAGGGGCTGTTTTTAGTCGCCCCGGATGGCCGCGAGAAGGACGTGCGCGCGCGACTGGTTCGTCCGGCCTTTGGCAGCATCGGCCATCTGAACCTGCGCTATTTTCCCTACAGCGAGTTGCGTAATCACCGCGAGGCGATCGCGCGGTTCGGGACCGGTATGAAAGCGATTCACACGCTGTCCAAGGCGCTGACCTGACGGAGCCACCACGGCTTCGCGGGAAGCGCGGGTTTGCAAGCTATTGCATTGTTGCTTGGCCTTGTTCTCGCGCGGTAGCGCCTAGCAAGATCGAGTTTCCGATGAACCCTGTGGCAACACATTTCGCTCGACGCGCTTGACGACACAGGGGAAATTGTCCGCCTTCGCAAGCCGGCAGTTTAGGGCAAGATGGACGATGCTTGTGACCACCACCTGTAACCTGGGCGTCACCTCTGCCAACTCGGCGATTGGGTAGTGGCAACGCGCTTCACCTCGAAATTGGCGTGGAGGCGGTTCCGCCACAACAGCAGAAGATCCTAAATCTGCTTGACGGTGAAGCCAGGGTCGCGGGAGCGGCGTGCAAAGCGCAGGGACTGAATCTCCGTCTCGGTGCTGGCCCCATAGCCCGATTGGCCGCGCGGCACTGTGCGGATCAGCCCGGTTTCCTCGTAATAGCGGATCATCTTGGCGGAAACGCCAGTGGCGTCCGAGGCTTGGCCGATGTTCATGCGAGAACCTCCGTGGTCGCCAGCGGTTCGCTTACCGGCGCTGCGGCAAAGCGCTTCAGGCGCAAGGCGTTGGACAAGACAAAGACCGACGACATCGCCATCGCCCCTGCCGCCAGCATCGGCGACAGCAGCACGCCGTTGACCGGGTATAGCACGCCAGCCGCCACCGGGATTAGTGCGACGTTGTAGGCGAAGGCCCAGAACAGGTTCTGCCGGATGTTGCGCATCGTAGCCCGGCTGATCCCGAACGCCTTGGCCACGCCGCGCAGATCGCCGCCCATCAGCACGACATCGGCGGTTTCAATCGCCACATCGGTGCCGGTGCCCACC
>JANLQT010000318.1:0-2712 GCA_031368035.1 Rhodobacterales bacterium
CCAGCGGCGCCACCGCCGAGGCGCTGCGAATGCGCGGCCTGACCGCCGTGCCCCTGCGCGGGATCGAGGCGGTGACCCTGCCCGGCGCCGTCGATGCCTTCTGCGAGATGTCCGCCAAATGGGGCAAGCTGGGCCTCGACCAGGTCCTCGCCCCCGCCATCGCCTATGCGGACGCAGGCATCCCCGTCGCCCCCCGCGTCGCCTTCGATTGGGCGACGGACGCACCCGCCCTGCAAGGCGCGGCCCGCCAATTCTACCTGCTTCAGGGCGAGGTTCCTACACCCGGCCAGATCTTCCGAGCCCCCGGCCAGGCCGAGGTTCTGCGCCGCATCGCCCGGCAGGGTCGCGCCGGATTTTACGAAGGCGAAGTGGCCGAGGATAAGATCGCCTCGCTCCGCAGCCATGGCGGCACGCACACCCTGGACGACCTTGCCGCCACCCATTGCACCTGGGGCACTCCGATTTCCGGCAGCTATGGCGATCTGGAATTGCTGGAACATCCGCCGAACGGCCAGGGCGCAACCGCGATCCTGATGTTGAACATTCTCAAACACTTCGACCTGAAAGCCATAGCCCCCTTCGGCGCCCCGCGCGCCCATCTTGAAGCCGAGGCCGCCAAACTCGCCTATGATGCCCGTAACCGCTTTCTCGCCGAATCGTCGCCCAAACTCGATCACATGCTGTCCGAAACCACCGCCGCGGCGCTGGCCGCGCTGATCGACCCGCACCGCGCCATGGCCAGCCCGCCCCCCCTGTCCGAGGCCGTGCACAAGGACACGATCTATCTGACCGTGGTGGACAAGGACCGCATGGCCGTCAGCCTGATCTATTCGATCTTCCACGGTTTCGGCTCGGGCCTCGCCAGCCAGAAGTTCGGCATCAACTTCCAAAACCGCGGCGCCGGGTTCTCGCTGACCCAAGGCCACCCCAACGAACGAAGCCCCGCCAAGCGCCCGATGCACACGATCATCCCCGCGATGCTGAAACGCGCCGGACGCGTCATCATGCCCTTCGGCGTCATGGGCGGGTCCTACCAGCCCAACGGCCACGCCCGCTTTGTCACCAATCTCGTGGACTACGGCCTCGATCCCCAAGCCGCCGTCGATGCCCCGCGCAGCTTCTCCGGTCCGCTCGGAATGCTGGTCGAACGCGGTTATCCGGACAGCGTGCGCGCCGAACTGGCGCAGATGGGCCATCAGGTGTCGATCCCGGCAGAGCCCCTTGGCGGCGCACAGAACATCCTGCTTGACGACAGCGGCATCCTGATCGGCGCCTCTGACCCCCGCAAAGACGGCTGCGCGCTAGGATATTGACATGGACTACCCCGACCTGCAAATCCGCCTGCGCGCCCTGACCCATGGCGAGGACGACGCCGTGGCCCTGATGGCGACCGTGGCCTGCGAGATTCACCAAAGCCATCCCCTGTCCGACTGGACCGGCTTTTACCGCGTCGTCGGCCCCGAACTCCTCAAGATCGGCCCCTATCAAGGCGGCCACGGCTGCCTCGTCATCCCCTTTTCGCGCGGCGTCTGCGGCGCCTGCGCCCGCACCGGCGAGATTCAGAACGTGCCCGACGTGGACGCCTTCCCCGGCCACATCGCCTGCGCCTCCTCCACAAAATCGGAACTCGTCCTGCCGGTCCGCAACGGCGCGGGCCAACTGCTCGCCGTGCTGGACCTTGACAGCGACACCCCGGCCGCCTTCACCCCGGCAGACGAGGCATGGCTGACCGAGATCCTCGCCGAGACCTTCAAGGACGCCCACTGATGCACGGCTCCTGCCTCTGCGGCGGCGTGCAGTTCGATGCCGATCCGCCCCTTCGCGACGTGAAGCTTTGCCACTGCACGCAATGCCGCAAAACCTCCGGCCATTTCTGGGCAGCAACCTCGGTCCCGCATGACCGTTTCCACCTGTCGGCGCAGGAAACGCTTGTCTGGTTCCGCTCCTCCGCCACCGCCCGGCGCGGGTTCTGCCATCGCTGCGGCGCCAGCCTGTTCTGGCAGCCCGAGGGCGAGGCCCGCCTCGCCATCGCCGCCGGAGCGCTGGACGGACCCAGCGGCCTGACCGTGATGGATCAGCTTTTCCCCAAAGACGCAGGCGATTATTACGCCCCCGAAGGCCCCCCACCCGCCCCAAGCCCTTCCGAAACCCTGACCGGCTCCTGCCTCTGCGGCGCCAACCACTTCACCGCGCCCGGCCCGATGGGCGCGGTGACCGCCTGCCACTGCACCCAATGCCGCAAACTGTCAGGCCATTTCGCCGCCAGTTTCGACATCGCCGAAGACCGCCTGACCTGGGCCGCGCGGACCACAGAAGACTTTCTGACCCCCGGAGGCGGCCAGCGCGGCTTCTGCCCCACCTGCGGCTCCAGCCTGTATTTTCGCAGCCCAGACGGCGCCTTTTCGGTCGAATCCGGAGCGATCGACGCCCCGACCGGGGGCCACCTCGCCTCCCACATCTTCACCGCCTTCAAGGGCGACTATTACACCCTCACCGACGGCCTGCCTCAGCTCTCCGCCGATTGAAGCGCGACCGAGGGCACCCAGGCATAGCCCTCTCGGTCCAGGATCACCGCCTCACGCAAGCCATGCCCCAGCTTGCCAGTCGGCGCCTGCAACAGCATGCCCTCAGGAAATCCGCCCAGCCGCGCCGCAGCAGCATCCGGGTCAACCCCATGCAAACGCAGCTCAATCCCCGCCCCTCGCGGCCCGG
>JANLQT010000332.1:0-1983 GCA_031368035.1 Rhodobacterales bacterium
CTATACGAAAAAACGCGCCAAAGAGGCGGAACTGGGCCACGAGTTGACCACCGAAGCCTTCCTTGCCGATCACTACCAAGCCTCGGATGCGGCAACCGCATCCGGCACGTCGATCTTTGATCCGGTCCTTTGCGAAATCGCGTATCGCTGGTTCTGCCCGCAAGGCGGCACGGTCCTCGATCCCTTCGCGGGCGGTTCGGTCCGGGGCATCGTCGCGTCCCAGCTTGGCCGGGCCTACGTCGGCATTGAACTCCGCGCGGAACAGGTCGCCGCCAACCGCGCCCAGGCAGCGCTGGGCGCAGGCCCGGCGCCGCAATGGATCACCGGCGACAGCCGCGACATCGCCACGCTGGCGAAGTCAGTGGATGCGGACCTGATCTTCAGTTGCCCGCCCTATTGGAATCTTGAGGTCTATTCCGACGATCCGGCCGACCTTTCCACGCTGGGCAAAGATGCCTTCTTTGACGCCTACGCCCAGATCATCGCCGGTGCAGTGTCCCGTCTGCGCAACGATCGCTTCGCAGTATGGGTGATCGGCGATGTCCGCGACGCGGGTGGGTTCTTTGTCAACCTGCCCGGAAAAACGGTTGAGGCCTTCGAGGCCGCAGGCGCGCGGTTCTACAACGACGCCATCCTCGTCACCGCCGTCGGGTCGCTGCCGATCCGTGCCGGGCGCCAGTTTGAAGCCTCGCGCAAACTGGGCCGCACCCACCAGAACGTGCTGGTGTTTTGCAAGGGCGATCCCAAGCGGGCCACCGAGGCGATTGGGCAGGTCGAATTCGGCGAGATTGACGAGGCCGATGGCACCACCGACGAGGCACCCCGAGAATGACCGCACCCATTGTTCAAACCCATTCGGGGATCTGGGTGGTCCGCGACGATTTGCATCCCGGCGGCACCAAGGCCCGGTTCATCGGCAAGGTGTTCGATGGCGTGACGGAAGCGGTCTATGCCAGCCCGCCCGAGGGCGGCGCCCAAACCGCACTGGCGCATGTCGCCCGGGCGCTGGGCAAGAAGGCAACGATCTTCGTGGCACAACGGGCAAAACCCCACGCCCGCACGTTGGAGGCCGCGCGCCTCGGCGCCAAGGTCGTGCCGGTGTCGCCCGGATACCTCACAGTCGTGCAAAGCCGCGCGCGCCAGTATTGCCGCGACAGCGGGGCGTCGCTGATCCCGTTCGGCGCTGATATCCCCGGTGGCATTGAAGCGATCGCGGCTGCCGCCCGAATGACCGACCTTGAGCCGGACGAGGTGTGGTGTGCGGCGGGATCGGGCGTCTTGGCGCGGGGGCTTGCTCTGGCCTGGCCGAATGCCCGGCGGCATGTGGTGCAGATCGGGCGGGAACTGGCGTTGAAGGACGTCGCCGGAGCCCGCATCCACGTCTATCCGCGCGCTTTCGGGCAGGTTGCAATGATGGCTGCACCGTTCCCGGCGGACCCGCACTACGATGCGAAGGCTTGGGAGTTGTGCGCGGCGATGCGCGGGCCGGGGCGAGTGCTGTTCTGGAATGTAGCACCGCTGCCTCGGGGCTAGGTGCCACTCATACCAAATTCTATGTCGCCGTGCGTTTACGCTTTCAGTGGCGACGGCCTCCATTCTATCACTTGGACTTGAAAAAACCGTCATTTTGGAGCCCATCCATGCAACCCATGCAAATGCTCGTTTACCTTCAAGAGGTTTCAACAGCCGCAGACATGGGAGTGGCTCTCAGGAACAATTTCCTCAGGCTCGTCGCGGATGAGAAGGAACGGCAAAACATCACTGTTTGGCTGATGCTCCAAGCTGCACTGCTGCACTATGGCATGGTGTCCAAATTCATTTTTCCGGTTACGCAGGCTGGCAAGACGGGAATGGATCGAGGGGCGGCCTTGCGAGCCGAACTCGGAATTCTTGATGTCAGCCCACTAAACAATCGTGACGCTAGAAACGCGCTCGAACATTTCGACGAGCGCATCGATCAGTGTATTGAGCGGCCCGAGGCCG
>JANLQT010000343.1:0-2878 GCA_031368035.1 Rhodobacterales bacterium
CGCCGCCGCCGTGGCGCGCGCCACATCCGCCTCGGTGGCCGAGGCGATGGTGGTCAGATGCTGGCCATTGATTGGCGACAACACCTCCAAAGGCGCGGCACCGCCATCGGAAAACACGCCGTCGATCAGCAGCCGTCCTGCGGGGGCGGGGCGCGCAGCGAGCGTGTCGATATCGGCTTGGGTCAGCGACATGGTAGCCTCAGGCATTTGGCACGCCCAGAAGGCGCATGGCGTTGTCTTTCAGGATCAGCGGGCGGACCTCGTCCTTGAAGGCGGCCTTGTCAAAGGCGTCCAGCCACTTTTCCGGCGCGATCATCGGCCAGTCCGACCCGAACAGCATCTTCTTTTTCAGCAGCGTATTGGCATAGCGGATCAGGATGTCGGGGAAATACTTCGGGCTCCAACCCGACAAGTCGATGTAAACATTGGGTTTGTGCTGCGCCACTGCCAAAGCCTCGTCCTGCCATGGGAAGGACGGATGCGCCAGCACGATGGGCATATCCGGAAAATCCACCGCGACATCGTCCAGATACATCGGGTTGGAATACTTCAGCCGCATCCCATTGCCGCCGCGCATCCCCGATCCAACCCCGGTCTGCCCGGTGTGAAACAGGGTGATCGCGCCTTCGTCCGCAATCGCCTCGTACAAGGGATAAGCCATCCGGTCGTTGGGGTAAAACCCCTGCATCGTGGGGTGGAACTTGAAACCCTTGACGCCAAACTCCCGCACCAGCCGCCGCGCCTCTCGCGCGCCAAGCCGCCCCTTGGCCGGGTCGATCGAGGCGAACGGGATCAGCACATCCGAATTCTCCGCCGCCAGCCCCGCCACTTCCTCGTTGGCATAGCGCCGATACCCCGTCTCCCGCTCCGCATCGACCGGGAAGATCACGGCGGCGATGTTCTGCGCCCGGTAATGCGCGGCGGTCTGCGGCACGGTCGGCGGATGCGACCACGGCGCGCCGAAATACTGCGCCATGGTCGATTGCAGATCGTCATAGCCGTCGTCGGCATGGCAGCCGCAAGGCTCCTCGGCGTGGGTGTGAAAGTCGATGGCGCGAACGCGCGTGAAATCAACCATGGGACCTCCTGACGGAACCGTGCCGCTTGGCCCTTGCGCCGTCCACCGCTTAGTTGCAGCGTTTCACTGAATGAACCGGGACGCGCGATGCAAGTAAAGTCGATAAATGCCTTGGCGCGCGGCCTACAGGTCCTGCAAGTCCTGCAGACCTCGCAAGGCCTGTCGTTGGCCGCCCTGCACGCACGCACCGCCATTCCCAAAGCCTCCCTGCTGCGCATCCTCAAGACCCTGATGGAGCAAGGCTTCATCTGGCAGCGCATGCTGGATGACGCCTGGGTGCCCTCGTTCTCGCTGGCCGAAACCGCAGGCCGGATGAACCGTGATCACCAGTTGCTGGAGGTTGCCTCGCCCATTCTGGAGGCATTGACCCGCCAGATCGAATGGCCCTCGGTGCTGGCCGTGCCCCGGCTGGGCTATATGGAGGTGATCGAAACCAATGTCACCCGCGCCTATTTCGACAACATCCCGCTGGGGCCGATGGGGTTTCAGGTCAACATGCTGCGCTCCGCCTCGGGCCGCGCGTTTCTGGCGTTCTGCGAGGATCCGGCGCGCGAGGCGGTCTTGCAAACCCTGCGCCGGTCCGACCGCAAGGGCGACCGGCTGGCCCGCAGCGACAAGTATGTCGAGACGGCACTGGACGAAACCCGCGCCCAGGGCTTCGGCCTGCGCGACCCCGACTTTGGCGGCGACTTTGACGAAGGGCGGTCCGTGGTGGATGACGGCCGCGATTCCCTTGGCGTGGCGATCCGCCTGCCGGGCCATGTGTCGGGCACGCTGAACATCACCTGGGCGCGCAAGGTGCTCAAACGCGACCGCGCCATCGCGCTTTTCACCGGTCCTGCCAAAGGCGCGGCAGACGAAATCGCCCTCAATTTCGCCCGCTCCGCCCCGGTTTCATCCAGTGAAATCCCCCGCAGCGCGGATTGAGTGGCACCGCCCCCGCGCCTAGCCTTTGCGCAACGGGGGAGGCTTGCCATGCTGACACGGTCAGATATCGACGACATCCTGCGGCTGATCGACGGGTCCGATTTTCTGGAACTGAAGCTGGAAATGGGCGATCTGAAGCTGGAACTGCGCCGCCCCGGCGCCGCCCCCGCCCCGGCCCCTGCTCCCCTTGCAGCCCCGGTCAAAGCCCCCGCTCCCATCGTCGCCTCCGGCGGCGGTTCCGAAGTTCCCGCCCCCCTCCTCGGCATCTTCTGGCACGCCCCGCGCCCCGGCGCCGATGCTTTCGTCAAACCCGGCGACCGGGTGACCCAAGACACCATCATCGGCATCATCGAGGTGATGAAGCTGATGAACTCCGTCCCCGCCGGCGTCGCGGGCACCGTGCTCGCCTATGCCGCCCCCAACGGCGAGATGGTCGAGCACGGCCAGACCCTGATCCGCATCCAGCCGGAATAGCGCCGTGCCCATCACCCGCATCTTCATCGCCAACCGCGGCGAAATCGCCGTCCGCGTGATCCGCACCGCGCGCGAATTGGGGCTGGAAACCGTGCTCGGCACCTCCACCGCCGACCGCGACTCGCTGGGGGCGAAACTGGCCACACGCGCGGTCTGCCTCGGCCCCGCCGCCTCCAAGGACAGCTACCTGAATATCGGCGCGGTGATCGAGGCCGCCCTTGGCACCGGCTGCGACGCCGTCCACCCCGGCTATGGCTTCCTGTCGGAAAACCGCGCTTTGGCAGAGGCTTGCGCGAAATCCGGCCTGATCTTCATCGGCCCCAGCCCGGACAACCTCGCCGCCGTGGGCGACAAACTGACCGCCCGCGCCCATGCCGAGGCCGCAGGCGTGCCCTTGGT
>JANLQT010000373.1:0-4448 GCA_031368035.1 Rhodobacterales bacterium
AAGGATCGGCGCCGCAACGGTGAAGTGGAAACTGGACCCGACGCCGGGCGTGCTGTCCGCGATCAGCGTGCCGCCCAACCGGGACACGATGCGCCGGGCAATGCCAAGCCCCAGCCCGGTGCCGCCCTGCGGCCGGGCATAGCTGGCATCCAGTGTCACGAAATCGTCGAAGATGCGCGGCAGGTCCTGCGCCGCGATGCCGACGCCGGTGTCGCTGACGCGGAACTCGGTCGGACCGCCGTCGGGGGGCAGACCGGAGCCAAGATGGCGCACCGACAGCCGGATGCACCCGCCTTCGGTGAACTTCACCGCATTGCCGACCAGGTTCAGCAGCACCCGCTTGAGCAGGCGCTGATCGGACAGCAGACCCAGCTTGCTGTCCTCGGGCAACTCCATCTCCAGCCGGTTGCCCCGCGCTTCGGCGGCGGCGCGCTGGTTCTCGATCACCTCTTGCACCAGCGCCGCCAGATCCACCGGCTCCTGCGCCTGCGGCATCAGCCCTGAATCAAGCCGGGCAATATCCAGCACGTCGTTGACATGGTGCAGCAAAAGCTGGCCCGAGGTTTCCAGAATGCGCAGATAATCCTTTTGCCGGGCGTCCAGGGGGGTGCGGCCCAGCAGATCCAGGGTGCCCAAAAGCCCGTTCAGGGGCGTGCGCACCTCGTGGCTCATCACCGCCAGCACTTCGGCCTTGGCCCGCTCGCCGGCCAAAGCTTCGTCGCGGGCATGCACCAGCGCGGCGTCTGCGGCCACCTGATCGGTCAGATCGCGCAGGAACGCCACCACCAGCCGCGGCTCTTCGGCGGTGGACGAGATGGTCAGCTCGACCGGGAACAGCCGCCCCCGGCGGCCCCGCCCCATCAGCCGCGCGCGCCTCAAGTCGGGCGGCGGCGGCGCGTCCGGATCGCCGCGCGCCAGCGCCCCATCCAGCGCGGCTTGCAGCAGCGGCCGCTGGTCGGGCGGGAACAGCAACTGCGCCAGATCATGGCCCAGCACATGCACGCGGTCATGGCCGAACATCGCCTCGGCGGCGGCGTTGCAATC
The DNA here is from genome assembly GCA_031368035.1 of Rhodobacterales bacterium. Classification (GTDB taxonomy): domain Bacteria; phylum Pseudomonadota; class Alphaproteobacteria; order Rhodobacterales; family Rhodobacteraceae; genus Stagnihabitans. Next base: position 1,045 of record JANLQT010000373.1, read on the forward strand.
CATGATGGTGCCATCCGGCTGCAGCGTGATGATGGCGTCCTGCGCGGTGCCGACAATGGCAGCCAGCCTTGCGGCGCCCAGTTCCACCTCGGTCGATCTGGCGCGGTGCGCGCGGTCCAGCCGCAAAAGCACGAACACCAGGATCAGCAGCGTCAGCAGGCACACCACGGTCAGCGCTGCCACCATCACCAGCGTGCGCCCCACTTGCAGGCGGTTGTTTTGCGAGACCGCCGCGAAGGTACGCAGGCCGGTCAGCGACATGGCATGCGAGACCGGCCGCAGCGACTCGATCTTTTCGCGCAAATAGGGCAGCGACTGGCGCAGTCCTTCATCCGGCCCATCCATGAACGGGGTGCAGTCGATCAGGAATTCATGCAGTTGCTGGTAGCCCTTTTCGTAATCCGGGTCGCCGCGCAGGGCCTTGAAGGATGTACCGAAACCCAGGGTCTCGGCCCGGCTGTAGAACACGTCAAAGCGCTTGCGGACCTCTTTCAACGCGTCCGCCAGCCCCGCAGCGCCTGTCACCGCGATGGCGTCCTGCACGGCCACGTCCAGCGCCAGAAGCTCGACATCGGACTGGCTCAGCGACCATTCCATCGCATCGGCACTGGCCGTCGCGCCCTTGTCGATCTGCCGCGCCACGTCATTGGCCAGAATCACGATGCCCGCAAGGCATACCAGCAGCACGAACACCACCAGCCCAAGCCGCAATTTGCGCGCCCGGGTCAAGCCGCGCGCGGGGGGCGGCGGTGGCGCCGACGGTATCGATGCTCGGCTGTCACTCAGGGGTTGACCTCGAAACGCACCAGTTGCCAGATCGCCCGGGTGTAGATCACTTCCGAGCGGTACTCTGGCTTAGCGTCAAACGGATAGACGATCCAGAGCGGACCTTTGTCGCGCACCGACATCGGCACGCCGTCCATGGCATAGGCCAGGATCGGCCCATCCGCCTCAGCATCCGACACCGGGATCACCACCGTGTAATCGTTCAGCGCCACGGCTTTGAACGAGCCGCTGGTCAGGCCCAGAAAGTCGGTAAGATCCTTCATCCGGCAGCCGGTGAACTCATGCACGCCGTCGGTCCAGATGGTCGAGGTTGTCAGTTGTGTCTCGCCCAGGGCCTTCAGCCGTGCCACGTCAAACTGCATCTCGCCGCCGGGAAACCTGGTCTGGTCCAGCCCGTTCACGGTCAGAACCACATCACCGGTCAACTGCGGCATGTCCGGCGCCGCCGCCGCCGGGCCGCCAGCCCCCATGGCCCAAAGCATGAAAACCAGCAGAATCGTGAACCACCGCATAACCATTCCCCCCAGCGCGCCACCAATCCCCACCATCTTCAACATTTTGGTTTGGCGTCACCCCTGCAAAAGGATATTGTCCTATCCTTTAGGTCAGGTCATTACTGGTGACGGCTCGGGTTCATACGGCCAGGCATACGGCCAGTCATACGGCCAGTCATACGGCCTGACGGTTCGGGGGTGCGATGCGGATACTTCTGGCCGATGATCACGACCTGGTGCGAGAGATGGTCTGCGCCTATTTGCAAAGCGAGGGCCTGGGTCCGGTGACCTCTGCCGGCGATCTGGACGAGGCGCTGCGCTGCGTCGCGGAAAGCGGCCCGTTCGATCTGGTGCTGCTGGACTATGACATGCCCGGCATGTCGGGGCTGGATGGGCTCAAAGCCATGCTGACCGCCAATGTCGGCAAGCCGGTGGCGCTGATTTCGGGCGCGGTGACCGCCGATGTGGCCGAACAGGCGCTGGAACTGGGGGCGGCGGGCTTTGTCCCCAAGACCATGGGCACCCGCTCGCTGGTCGCCGCGCTGCGCCTGATGGCGGCGGGTGAGAATTTCGCCCCGCTCAGCCTGATCCGCCGCCCCCGGGGCAACGGCGGCGGCATCCTCAGCCCGCGCGAGGCCGAGGTGCTGCGCGGTGTGGCGGCCGGCAAGTCGAACAAGGAAATCGCCCGGGATTTGTCGCTGCAAGAAGTGACGGTGAAGCTGCACGTCAAGACGATGAGCCGCAAACTGGGGGCGAGGAACCGCACCCACGCGGCGATGCTGGCGCGCGACAAGAAGCGGGTGTGACTGGGGGGGGGAACGGTCAGTCTTTCGGGAACTTCGCCTTCAGCCAATGCAGAACTTCGCGCTGATCAACGCTCGTCGCACGCCGGACTTGAACCAGCAGCTTTGTCAGGGACGGACGGTCAAAGGTCAGGTTTGCAGCGCCCTCGTTGCAGACCGAGCACAGCGCGCGAAGATTGGACGGCTCGTCTGACCCGCCCAGGCTTTTGTCGATGACATGCCCGATATGCAACCGGGTCTTTCGGCTGGGGTCATACGGATGCGGCTCGCCGGCAACGGCACCGCATTGCTGACAGGTGAAGCCGTTGCGATCCAGGACAAACGCGCGGGTTTCCTTGCTGATCGCCCTTTCGAAGGCAGGCTGCGGTTTCGCCTGTTCCAGCAGATATTCGCCCGGCTTCAGATCACTTCGGTCGTTGTGGGTCAGGATCAAATAGCCTTCCTCGGTCCGCAACTCTCTGATCCGGCGCGCCCATTCCGAGATGTTGCCCGCAACCTGACGCAGTTCTTCCGAAGCCATGATCCGGCCGATATTGGCGAGAAAGTGCGCGCGAAGCTTCGCGCGTGCCCCGGCGCCGCCGCGCGAAGTCATTCTGCGGCCAGCCCGAAATCGACAGCTTCGGATTGCTCTGCCGTCTGGATCGCCTCAGCGATGGCTTTGCCCAACGCCCGCGCGACTGGGGGCGGGAACGCGTTTCCGACTTGCTTGTATGCGGCGGTTTTCCGCCCCACAAATTGCCAATCGTCTGGAAAGCCTTGCAGCCGCGCCACCATGCGGGGTGTCAACCGGGGCATGCCTGCGAAATCGGGGTCAGGCGCTTCGTCCGCGATTGTCTTGCCATTCACGCCCATCATTTCCCAGGCGCGTCTTGCCCTGCTGGGTCCAAGGTCAGGCCCGCCATGCTTTTTTGACCCGCCAACGATAGTCGGCGCGATGGTGTCGGCCTTGTCTGCCCACTCACGGGCGCCGGCCCAACCGCGCGCTGACATCAGGTCGAACAACAGATTGCCAACTGTTGCAGGCGGCGCCAAGGCCGGTTCGGGGAAACGGAAATGCCGCCAATAGGCGGGGCGACCGGCGACAATTGCAACCCGTGGCCGGAGCTGGGAGACGCCAAATGACGACGCATGAAGCAGTCGCCAATCGACCTCATAGCCCAAATCCATCAATCTGGTCCGCAGGCTGTGCCGGTAATCTGCGAAAATCGGGTCCAGAAATCCGCGCACATTTTCAATCAGAACCATTTTCGGGCCAGCGTTCTGGATGATCCGCAAGGCATCCTCGAACAGATTGCGTTCGTCCCTTTCGCCCAACTGCTTG
>JANLQT010000629.1:0-2433 GCA_031368035.1 Rhodobacterales bacterium
GACCGCGTGGTGGTGATCTTCGGCGGCAAGGTCGTGGGCCAGATCGACGCCGCCGACGCCGACGAGGCCACCCTGATGCGCCTCGCCTATGGCCTGGCCGAGGTTCCGGCATGACACAATTCGCCGCGCAAAACGCCTGGACGATCGGCCTTGCCGTGCTGCTGGCCGCGCTGCTGCTGGTGACCAAACTGATCCAGCCGGAGTTCGGGCTGGACGGGCTGGACAGCCTTGGCCGCGCGTCCTTGCCCTTCGCCTTTGCCACGCTAGGCATGGCCGTTGTGGTGATCGCGGGCGGCATTGATTTGTCGCTCGCCTCGCTGATGGCGGTGTGCAGCGTGACGGCGGCGGTGCTGATGGACGGGCAGTCAGAGCTTGTCGCCGTGCCCATCGTGCTGGGCGTTCTGGTGCTGGGCGCCTGCCTTGGCGCGGTGAACGGCAGTTTGGTCGTGGCGACGCGGGTGCCCGATATCGTGGTGACGCTGGCGATGATGTTCGTCTGGGACGGCACCGCCCTGCTGATCCTGAACGCCCCCGGCGGCGGTGCGGCCGACTGGATGCGCACCCTGATCCTCGGCGGCCTGATCCCCAAATCCTTCATTTTCCTTGGCTTGGTGGCGCTTGTTGTCTGGTTCCCCATCCGTCGCTCCAAACTGCGGCTGATGCTCTACGCGCTCGGCAGCGACGCGCAGGCGGCGTTCCGCTCCGGCGTGCCGGTGAAAGCCACCAAGATCGCGTCCTATGCCATCGCCGGCCTGTTCGCGGCCTTCGGCGGCCTGTCGGTCACCATGTCCACCGGCATCGGAGAGCCGATCCCCGGCCCCTATCTTCTGGCGAGCGTGGCCGCCGTGGTCTTGGGCGGCGTCTCATTGACCGGCGGCAAGGGCGGCCTTCTGGGGCCGGTGCTGGCGGTGTTCATCCTGCGGCTGGTCCGTCTGGACCTGACGCTGCTGGCGGTGGACCCCAACGTGACGGTCATCATTGAAGGCGTCATCATGGTCAGCGTGGTGATGATCGGCGGGGTTCTGGCTTTGCGAGGGCAGCACAGATGAGCACGGCGGAAACTCCAACACCCACCGCCCGCGCCCTGCGCGTGATGCAGGATTACCCCCTGCTGCCGCTGGCCCTGCTGCTGGCCGGCCTCGTGCTGCTGCTGGAGATCCTGCAACCCGGCATCGTCAACCCGCGCTGGCTGGGCAATTCCATCAAGCTGGCGATCCCGCTGGCGATGCTGGCGGCGTGCCAGACCCTGACCATGCTGACCGGCGGCATCGATCTGTCCGTCGGCATCATCGCCACCGTCGCCGCCTTCGTCACCGGCACCCTGTCGCCGCTGATCGGAGTGCCCTCGGCCATTGCGGTGTCCCTGACCCTCGCGCTGCTGCTGGGCCTGCTGAACGGCTTCGGCGTCGCGGTCTGCCGGGTGCATCCCCTGATCATGACCCTCGGCACCGGCCTGATCGCCACCGGCCTGATGCAGGTCTATCAACGCTACGTCATCGCCACCGGAGTGAAAATCCCGGACTTCCTGCTGTGGCTCGGCATCAAATGGACCTGGGGCCTGCCGAACTCCCTCGTCCTGTTCCTCCCCTTCGCCGCCTTGATCCTCTGGGCGCAAAGGCGCACCGGCTTCGGGCGGCTCCTTTACGCGATGGGCTCGAACGAGAAAGCCGCGCGCCTGTCCGGCGTGCGCGGCTGGCAGGTGCTGATGGCGCTGTATGTCCTGTCCGGGGCCATCGCCGGGATCGCGGGGCTGCTGTATCTCGGCATGATCAAACAGGCCTCGCTGTCGCTGATGATGCCGATGCAACTGCCCTCGGTCTCCGCAGCGGTGATCGGCGGCACTTCGATCTTCGGCGGGCGCGGCGGCTACGGCGGCACCATCCTCGGCGCGCTGATCCTGACGGTTCTGGCGTCCATGCTGACCATGCTGCACATGCCCGAAGGCGGGCGGCGCATCCTGTTCGGCCTGATCGTGCTGGCGGTAACGGCGCTGTTCGTCCGCCTGACTGACAACACCTGAAAGGGGCGAAAATGGCAAGCGTTCTGATCGTCGGCCTTGGCAACATGGGGCGCTCTCATGCGCTCGCCCACCTGCACGCCGGGTCCGAGATCATCGGCCTCGTCACCCGCTCTCCCACCCAACTCCCCCCCGAACTCGCCCGCCTCCCCCAGATCACCTTCGAGGCAGGCCTCGCCCTGCGTCCCGATATCGTCGTCATCGCCACCTACACCGACAGCCACGCGGACCTTGCCATCCGCGCCATGGAAGCCGGCGCGCATGTGTTCGTCGAAAAACCCATCGCCGCGACCACCGAAGACGCCCTGCGCGTCACCGCCACCGCCACCCGCCTGAACCGCAAACTGGTCACCGGCTACATCCTGCGCCATCACCCCGCCTGGACCCTGCTCATCGCCGAAGCCCGCGCCTTGGGC
>JANLQT010000404.1:0-8141 GCA_031368035.1 Rhodobacterales bacterium
TTACTTCGCGGAAAAGCAATCGACCCACAAAACCAAGCTGCTGTGGGGCACCGCCAACATGTTCAGCAACCGCCGCTGGATGGCGGGGGCTGCCACCAACCCCGATCCGGACGTCTATGCCTATGCCGCCGCCAATGTGAAGGCGAACATGGATGCGACCCATCGCTTGGGCGGCGCCAACTATGTCCTGTGGGGCGGGCGCGAGGGCTATGAGACGCTGCTGAACACCGACCTGAAAGCCGAGCGTGAACACGCGGGGCGCTTCTTGCAGCAAGTCGTTGAATACAAGCACAAGATCGGTTTCAAGGGCCAGATCCTGATCGAGCCGAAGCCGCAGGAACCCTCCAAGCACCAGTACGACTATGACGTCGCCACGGTGTATGGCTTCCTCGTCCAGTTCGGGCTGGAAAAGGAAGTGAAGTGCAACATCGAACAGGGTCACGCGATCCTGGCCGGGCACAGTTTCGAACACGAACTGGCGCTGGCGGCGGCTCTGGGCATCCTCGGCTCGGTCGACATGAACCGCAACGATCCCCAGTCCGGCTGGGATACTGACCACTTCCCGAACAGCCATGTGGATGTTGCGCTCGCCTATTACGAAGTGCTGAAAGACGGCGGCTTCAAACAAGGCGGCACCAACTTCGACGCCAAGATCCGGCGGATGTCGCTGGACCCGGCCGATCTGATCCTGTCCCATGTCGGCGGCATGGACACCTGCGCGCGCGGCCTGAAAGCCGCGGCGGCGCTGCTGGCGGATGGCGGGCTGGAGAAGGCGCGGGACGAACGCTACGCCGGTTGGTCGCAACCCTCCGCGCAAGCCATGTTGAAGGGCGGGCTGGCAGAAGCGGCGGCGCGGGTGACGTCGGAATCGCTGGAACCGCAGCCGGTGTCGGGCAAGCAGGAACGCTTGGAAAATCTGTGGAACCGCTTCGTTTAAGGGCGACACTTGGGGGGCTTCCGCCCCCCCCCCTGAGAAGTATTTTCACCAAGATGAAAGGGACAGACGCGATGTTTCGGCGTGAGTTTCTGACCGCAAGCGTGGCTGTGGCTTTGATCGGGGGGACTGGATCGGCGCGGGCGGACGCGCGCGAGGATGTGGCGCACCAAGTCATGGCAACCTGGTACAAGCTGGCGCTGGAACTCGTGCGGCACACGCCGACCATGACGCCTCCCGTGGCAAGCCGGGCGCTGGCCTATTGCGGCGTGGCGTGCTTTGAAGCGCTGGTGACGGGCGATCCGGGCCTGAAAAGTCTGTCCGGTCAGTTGCAGGGTCTGGGCGCCCTGCCCGACCGCGCGCCGGGGCAAGGCTATGACACGGCGGTGATCCTGCACGCAGTGCTCGACCCACTGGTCCATGCATTTTTCAGCAACACCGGCCCCACCGGTCAGCATGCGCTGGCCACCTTGTCCGTGCGCTTGGGCGATCAGGCCGCCGCGGGGCTGCCGGCGGATGTGGTGGCCGCCAGCCGCAGCTATGGTGCGACCCTGTCCATGGGAATCCTGTCCTGGAGCAAGGATGACGGCGGCGCCGTGGTCGACAACATGGGCTTCCCGCGCGAATGGAGGCTGAACCCCGCGCCGGGGCACTGGGTTCCGACCTCGAAAATCGTGTTGCAACAGGCGCCGCTGCTGCCCGACTGGGGCAAGAACCGGCCCTTCGCCATGCCGGTCGCCGCCGATTGCGCGATTGCCGATCCGACGCCCTATTCGGAAGACCCCGCCTCGCAGTTCTACGCCGAAGCGGTGGAGGTTTGCACCGCCGGCACCAAGCTGACCCCAGAACAGACCGCTATCGCGCGGTTCTGGTCGGACGACGCCATGTTGTCTTTCACCCCGCCGGGGCATTGGACCGCGATCATGAACCAGGTCGCGACCGAGAGGGGGCTGGACCTGACCGCTCATGTCGAGGCGCTGGCGCGGATGGGTGTCGCCATGGCGGATGCCTTCATCGCCTGCTGGGCCGCGAAATACCGCTTCGATACCATCCGCCCCGTCAGCTATGTCACCAAGGTGATCGACCCCAAATGGGCGCCGATCCTGACGACGCCGCCCTTCCCCGAATACCCCTCTGGCCATTCCGTGCAATCGGCGGCCGCCGCCGCCCTGTTGACCGCGCTGTTCGGCGACTACTACGCCTTCACAGACCAAAGCCCGACGCCCGACGGATCCAAGCAGCGCAGCTTTGCAAGCTTCAACGCCGCAGCGGATGAGGCTGCGATTTCAAGGCTTTACGGCGGAATCCACTTCCGCCCCGCAATCGAGAACGGCAAGGACATGGGCCGCTGCATCGCCGCACATTCCATCGCGCTGGAGACACGGGTTTGAAGGCGCTTGTCCTTTGCGCCCAAATCTGCACCTTCCCCTTCGCCGCCATGGCGGATGAGGCGCCGGTGATCCCGAACTTCCTGGATGAAACCGCCACCACGGGCGTCACATCCGTTTATCAGGGCGAGTGGGAGTTCATGGTCGGCGGCGGCGTCGCGGCCTTTGACTGCTCGGGCGACCGCAAGCCGGACCTGTACTTTGCGGGCGGCGCAGGACCCTCCACGCTCTATCGCAACGAAAGCGCCGCAGGCGGCGCGCTGAAATTCACCCCCACCCCGTCAGGCGCCGAGATGGACCGGGTGACCGGCGCCTATCCGCTCGACATCGACGGCGACGGGATTTTGGACCTAGTGATCCTGCGCTCGGGTGAAAACGTGGTGATGAAGGGCCAGGGGGACTGCAAATTCATCCGTGCGAACGAGGATTGGGGCTTTGACGGCGGTGACGCCTGGTCCACCGCCTTTGCCGCGACCTGGGAAAGGGGCCAGGACTGGCCGACGCTGGCGATTGGCAACTACATCGACCGCACGCAGGACGCCTTCCCCTGGGGCACCTGCACCCCGAACTGGTTGCATCGGCCAGAAGCCGCGCCGGACGGGGGACGCAAATTCGCCGCCCCCCTGCCGCTGACGCCCAGCTTTTGCAGCCTGTCCATGCTGTTCACCGACTGGAACCGGTCGGGCACGCCGTCCCTGCGGGTGTCCAACGACCGCGAATATTACAAGGGCGGGACCGAGCAGCTTTGGCATCTGGACCCGGGCGCCACGCCGAAGCCGTACACCGGCGAGGAAGGCTGGAAGCCTCTGAAAATCTGGGGCATGGGCATCGCCTCATCTGACGTCAACGGCGACGGGTTGCCGGATTATTTCCTGACCTCGATGGCCGACAGCAAGTTGCAGGTGGTCGCGGTCGGGCCTGACAAGGCGACGTTCAAGGACATCGCCTTTGCCCTGCACGCCATCGCGCAGCGGCCCTATGTGGGGGACGATCTGCGCCCCTCGACCGGCTGGCATGCCGAGTTTGAAGATGTGAACAACGACGGGCGGCAGGATATTTTCGTCGCCAAGGGCAATGTCAGCGAAATGCCGGATTTTGCGGCAAAAGACCCCAACAACCTGATGCTGGGCCAGACCGACGGCACCTTTGTGGAGGTCGGCGACAAGGCCCGCGTCGCCAGCATGAAGGTCGCGCGCGGCGCAGCGGTGGTCGATCTGAACGACGACGGACAGCTGGATCTGGTGGTGGTGAACCGGCACGAAGGCGCCGAGCTTTGGCGCAACTCTGGCGAAGGGCTGGGGCATTGGGTGCAGATCGCCCTGCATCAGGACGGCGCCAACCGCGACGGGATCGGCGCCTGGATCGAACTGCGGACCGGGGACAAGGTGCAAACCCGCGAGATCACCTCGGGCGGCGGTCATGCCTCGGGGCAGCTGGGCTGGTGGCATTTCGGACTGGGCGCGGCGGACAAGGCAGAGGTGCGGGTGATCTGGCCGGATGGCAGCACGGGCGACTGGGCGCCGGTGGCCGCGGATGGGTTCTATGATCTGGCCAAGGGCAAGGCGCCGGCGGCGCGCTAGACCCGCTCCAGCGCCAAAGCGATGCCTTGCCCGACGCCGATGCACATGGTGGACAGCGACCGCCGCCCCCCGGTCAGCGCCAGTTGCAAGGCCGCCGTGCCAGTGATCCGCGCGCCCGACATGCCCAAAGGATGCCCCAAAGCAATCGCCCCGCCGTTGGGGTTCACGCGCGGATCGTCGTCGGCAATCCCCAAAAGCCGCAGCGTCGCAAGCCCCTGCGAGGCGAAGGCTTCGTTCAACTCGATCACGTCGAAATCGCCTTGCGTCAACCCCAGCCGGGCCATCAGCTTCTGGCTGGCCGGAGCCGGGCCGATGCCCATCACCCGCGGCGGCACCCCCGCCACAGCCCCGCCCAGCACCCGGGCGATGGGGGTCAGGCCATGCGCCTTTGCCGCCGCCTCGGACGCAAGGATCAGCGCCGCCGCGCCGTCATTCACGCCCGACGCATTGCCCGCCGTTACCGTGCCGCCCTTTCGGAACGGCGTGCCAAGCTTGGCCAGTGCCTCCATGGTCGTGGCGCGCGGATGTTCGTCCTTTGCCACCACCACCGCGTCCCCCTTGCGCTGCGGGATCGTCACCGGCGTGATCTCACGCGCGAGCCGCCCGTTTCCCTGCGCCGCCGAAGCCTTGGCCTGTGACCGCAGCGCGAAAGCATCCTGATCCGCGCGGCTGATCTGGTAATCCTCGGCCACGTTCTCGCCGGTCTCGGGCATCGACTCCGTGCCGTAAAGCTGCTGCAACAACGGGTTGACGAAGCGCCAGCCGATGGTCGTGTCGTAAATCTCGGCATTGCGGGAAAAGGCGGTCTCGGCCTTCGGCATCACGAACGGCGCGCGGGACATGCTTTCGACCCCGCCCGCGATCATCAGGCTCGCCTCGCCCGCCTTGATCGCCCGCGCCGCCGTCAAGACCGCATCCATGCCCGACCCGCACAGCCGGTTGATCGTGGTCCCGGTCAGGCTCAGCGGCAAACCGGCCAGCAGCAGGCTCATCCGCGCGACGTTGCGGTTGTCCTCTCCGGCTTGATTGGCGCAGCCGAAGATCACATCGTCCACCGCCGCCCAATCCACCCCGGCATTGCGCGCCATCAGCGCCCGCAGCGGCACCGCGCCCAGATCATCGGGCCGCACCGAGGACAGCGCCCCGCCAAACCGCCCGATGGGGGTGCGGATGTAGTCGCAGATGAAAACTTCGGTCATCGTCACAGCTCCGGAACAATCAGGTCGGCCACCGGGCCGGTCAGGTGCAGCCTTGCCCCTGTCTGGCCCTGCAAATCCTGCATGGAAAGCCCCGCCAGCTTTTCCTTCAGCACAAAGCGCCCCGCCTCAATGTCGATCACCGCCAACGAGGTGTAAACCCGCGTCACGCAGGCCACCCCGGTCAGCGGCAGCGTGCACCGCTCCAGCAGCTTGGGCACGCCGTCCTTGGTCACATGTTCGGTGATCACCGCCACACGCTTGGCACCGTGTACCAGATCCATCGCTCCGCCCACCGCCGGCACGCCTTTCGGCCCCGTGGACCAATTCGCCAGATCGCCGTTCTCCGCGACCTGATAGGCGCCCAGGATCGCCACATCCAGATGCCCGCCGCGCACCATGGCAAAACTGTCGGCGTGGTGAAAGAACGCCGCGCCGGGCTTCAGCGTCACCGCCTTCTTGCCGGCATTGATCAGGTCCCAATCCTCCTGGCCCGGCGGCGGGGCCTCGCCGAAGTTCAGGATGCCGTTTTCAGTGTGAAAGATCGCCTGCCGCCCGGGCGGCTGGAACTTCGCCACCAGTTCGGGAAAGCCGATGCCAAGGTTGACATAGGCGCCGTCCGTAATGTCCTGCGCCGCCCGCCAGGCGATCTGGGTCGAGGAAAGTCTGGGGCTCATGCGTAATGCGCTCCGGCACGGTTGAGGATTTCTTCCTGTGCCGGGTCCGGCACTTCCACCAGCCCTTGCACAAAGATGCCCGGCGTGATCACCGCCTCGGGGTCGATGCCGCCGGGTTCGACCAATTCGCTGACTTGCACGACGGCCACCGCCGCCGCCATGCACATCAAAGGCCCGAAGTTCCGCCCCGCCGCGCGATAGGTCAGGTTGCCAAGGCGGTCGCCGCGATGCGCCTTGACCAGCGCGAAATCGGCCTTCAGCCAGCGTTCCTGCACATAGGGCCGACCATCGAACTCTGCGATGACCTTGCCCGCCGCCAGATCGGTGCCATAGCCGGTCGGCGTGTAGAACGCCGGTATCCCCGCCCCGCCGGCCCTTATGCGTTCGGCCAAAGTGCCCTGCGGGACCAGCTCCAGTTCGATCTTGCCCGCCAGATACATCTCGGTGAACACCACCGGATCGGCCGAGCGCGGGAAGGAACAGATCAACTTCGTCACCATCCCCGCCTCGATCAGCGCGGCGAGGCCCACATGCCCGTTGCCCGCGTTGTTGTTCACCACCGTCAGGCAGCCCGGATGGCCCGTGGCACGGAACCGGTCGATCAGCGCATGGATCAGCTCGATCGGCGCGCCCGATCCGCCGAAACCGCTGATCATCACCGTGGCCCCGTCGAATATCCCGGCCACAGCCGTCGCCGGCGAGGCAAGCGTCTTGTCCATCACATCCCCTGTTTCAAGGCGACAAAGGCCATGGCATCCCGTTGGCCGGCCAGCACCGCTAAGGGCTGGCACCAGGCCCCGCGCAGCTCTGGCAGGGCGGCGATCCGTGGATCGGCGCTTGTGTCCCAGACGCTGTGGTCCAGAAAGACTTTCAGATTGGCCATGCGCCTGTCCCTGTTTGCGCGCAATAATCGCGGCAGGATCGCGGATTTCAAGCGGTTTCGGTCACATGTTGATCTTTGTTCGTCTATCGCACATAGAAGCGCGCATGGTGAACCGAACCGATATCATCGCCTCGCTGGGCAAGGGCCTGCAAGTGCTGGAAAGCTTCGGGGCCGACCGCCCGCGCCAGTCCATCACCGAGGTGGCCGAAGCGACAGGGCTGGACCGCGCCACCGCGCGGCGCTGCCTGTTGACGCTGCACGAGATGGGCTTTGCCGATCATGACGGCAAGTTCTTCACCCTGACGCCGCGTGTGCTGCGCCTTGGCATCGGCGCGCTCGCGGCGCTGCCGCTCTGCCAGATCGTGCAGCCTTGGCTGGACCAGTTGTCCGAGCAGATCGGCCAGTCCTGTTCAGTGGCGATTCTGGACGAGACCGAGATCGTCTACATCGCCCGCGCCGCACAAAAGCGCGTCATGTCGATCGGCCTGATGCCCGGCTCGCGCCTCCCGGCGCATTGCACCTCGCTGGGCCGGGTTCTGTTGGCCGCTCTGACGCCGGATCAGGCGCGCGCGGTGCTCGGCGCTTCGAACCTGTCGCCCCGCACCCGGTTTTCCCGCACGGCCCCGGACGAGATCATGGCCGAGATTGCCCGCATCCGCACCACTGGCTTCGCGCTGGTGGATCAAGAGGTCGAACTGGGCCTGCGCTCGCTGGCCGTGCCCGTGCTGAACGGCCAGCGCAAGGTGGTGGCGGCGTTGAATGTCGGGATGGCGGCGGTGGACGCCGACCCCGCCAGCATCATCCAGGCTTGCCTGCCGGCCCTCCAGCGCGTGCAAGAGGGGCTGCGGCGCGTCCTGCCCTGAAACGCGGCACCCGCAACCCGCCCGCCGTTCATCTTGGTCCAAATACCTCCACGGGGGCGCGGGGGTGTGAAACCCCCGCGTGTCAGCGCCCCAGTATGGCCTTCATCGCCTTGGCCAGCTCCGCCTTTGGATCGGCCACCAGCGCGACACGGCGCCAACAGACATGGTGATCCGGCCGCACCACGATCACGCCGGAATCGCTGACCTCGCGCAGCCGCGCCCAGTCGCCGCCAAAGTCGTCATAACCGCGCCCGGCACCAATCACTTGCACCCGCAGGTCAATCCCCAGCGCCGTGCCGACGTCTGCCGCCGCCTTTCCCCAAGCCTCGCCGCCGATGCCGGTCAGCAAGGTGAACTGCCCCCGCCCACACAGGTCCAGCGTCGAGTGCGTCTTGCCGGCCTTGTCATAGACCCAGGCATGCGGCAGCCGCGATCCGGGCCAGGTCGTCAACTGCGCGTGCAATTCCGGGTCCTTCGCAAAGGCCGGTTCCGGCTGGCCGTCGGCCTGCACCGCGCTGGAGCGATAGCGCTGGTTCATCTCGACCCCATGCGCGTCAAATTCGTATTTCTTGAAGGCAATCGCCTCGCGCAGCGCCGTCCTTTGCGCCTCGGCGGCGGCG
>JANLQT010000412.1:0-2194 GCA_031368035.1 Rhodobacterales bacterium
GGCCGGGCGCAAGCTTCTGGCGGATGACGAAAAGCTGGATGAGGCGCTGAAGAAGGTCGCGCGTCAGGTGACGATGGAAGAGATCGGCAAGAAGCCGGAAGTGACCGTGGTGATCAGCCGGCTGGCGACAGAGTAAACCGAACATTCATTCTGAAATGCAAAAGGCCCGCAGCTTGCTGCGGGCCTTTTGTCATGTCAGGGTTGGCTTACGCCTCTTGCGTGGTCTCGTCCTCGACCGGGTCAGATGCGCTTTCCTTGATGCGGAAGCTGCGCAGGATGAAATCCGGCACATGATCGCCAAGGCCCATCACGCCCCGGTCACCGCCACCCGATGGGCCGCCACGGTTGCGGCTGCCGTCCTGCCGCGCGCTGTCGCTGCGGCCGTAGTCGCGCGGGGCGCGGTCTTCGCGAGCCCGATCTTCACGCGGGGCCCGATCTTCGCTGCGCGGCGCGGGCCGGGACTCGCGGACCGGCGCGGCGCTTTCGACTACGGCTTCCGCTTCGACAACCGGGCTTTCAGTCCGCTCTTCGCTGCGCGGCTCGCTCCGGCCACGGCCATGCGAGGACCGTGCGGAACTGCGTCCGGCTTCATTGCGACCAGAATCGCTGCGGCCAGATTCGCCCCGACCTTCCCCCCGCGACGATCCGCGCGACGAGCCGCCCCGCGACGACCCTTCCCGAGCCGGCGGCGCGTCCGAGGCGTCGTCAATCGCGCCTTCGGGCAGGACACCCAGCGGGATCGGCGACTTCACCAGATGCTCGATGGCGGCGAGGTACTTGTCATCGTTCGGGGTTGCCAAAGTATAGGCCTTGCCCAGACGCCCTGCGCGGCCGGTGCGGCCGATACGGTGGATGTAATCCTCGGGGTGCGAGGGGACGTCGAAGTTGAACACATGGCTGACGGCCGGAATGTCCAGCCCCCGCGCCGCCACGTCCGACGCGATCAGCAGCGTCAGGCTGCCGTCACGGAAGCTGTCGAGCGTCTTGGTGCGCACCGACTGGTCCAGATCGCCGTGGATCGGGGCGGCGTTGAAGCCATGCGCCTTCAGCGATTTGGCGACCACGTCCACATCCATCTTGCGGTTGCAGAACACGATGGCGTTGGTGACCATGTCGCCTTCAGCCCGGATCAGCGCGCGCAAAGCCGAGCGCTTTTCGGCAAAGCTGCGATCCCGCCGCGTGGGGGTGAACTTCATCAGCTTCTGCTCGATGGTTTCCGATGCCGTGGCTTGACGCGCCACTTCCACCTTGGCCGGATCCTTCAGGAACGCCGTGGTGATCCGCTCGATTTCCGGGGCCATCGTGGCCGAGAAGAACAGCGTCTGCTTCTTGGCCGGGGTCAGTTGGAAGATGCGCTCGATATCGGGGATGAACCCCATGTCAAGCATCCGGTCCGCCTCGTCCACCACCATGATTTCCACGCCAGTCAGCAGCAGTTTGCCGCGCTCGACATGGTCCAGCAGTCGGCCCGGTGTCGCGATCAGCACGTCCACGCCGCGGTCGATGGCCTTGTCCTGGTCACCGAACGACACGCCGCCGATCAGCAGCGCCTTGGTGAACTTGGTGTTCGCGGCGTATTTGTCAAAGGCTTCAGCGACCTGCGCCGCAAGCTCGCGCGTGGGGGCCAGCACGAGGCTGCGCGGCATCCGCGCGCGCGCCCGGCCCTGGCCAAGGCGCGTGATCATCGGCAGCACGAAGCTGGCGGTTTTGCCGGTGCCGGTCTGGGCGATGCCCAGAACGTCGCGGCCTTCCAGGGCGGGCGGAATCGCCTGCTCTTGAATGGGAGTGGGGGTTTCGTAGCCGGAATCAATCACGGCTTGCAGCACGCGGGGGTCCAGCGCGAGATCAGAGAATTTTGTCATGAACGTCCTGAAACGGCGGGATCGGCCCGCCTTGTTCGAAAAGGGACGCTAGCTTCCGGGCGCCCCGGCGTCTGGGGCTTGATTTTCCCCGTGCTCGCGCGATAGCGGAAATTTGGTGCAGGGTCAAGCATATGGGCCGAAAAGGGCTCGGCGCAGGAAGATCAGCGCCAGTCCAAGGACGGCAGTCAGTGCCTCGGCCCAGGCGAGCGGGCGCGGGCGCTGGCCGGTGCGCGCCCAGATCAGGGGCAGGATGATGACCGGAGAGGTCGCGGACAGCGTGGCGATGATCCCGTTCGCCCCCCGACAGCGCGAAAAGGAACAGCGTCACGCCC
>JANLQT010000463.1:0-6910 GCA_031368035.1 Rhodobacterales bacterium
GGCGGCGGCTTCCGACAGCGGACGCGGCAACTTGCGCCGGTATTTCGGCCCCCGCGCCGACAGGGCAGCGGTGGCATCCGCCCCTGCATGGACGGCCAACCAGCCGATGAAACCGCGCACAGCCGACAGGCGGCGGTTCAGACTGCGCGCCGACAGGCCGCCCGTGCGCTCGGCCGCCATGAAGGACCGCAGATCACTCTGCGTCAGCTCCAGCAGCGCCTTCGTCCCGAACGCCTCGTCCTTGTGCCCGGCCAAAAAGCCCAGGAATTCTGCTACGTCCTGACCATAGGCCCGCAGCGTATGGGCGCTCGCGCCTTTCAGCGCCGAGATTTCGGACAGCCACCGCTCCATCGCCTCGCGGCATTCGGGAGAGGCCGCCAGCGCGGTCATGCCAGCCAGCGCTGCATCATGCGTTCAAACACCTGACCGAAAAACGCAAGCAGATCCGTGCCATGCGTGGTCTTGAACTGATGTGGGTCTTCCGAGCCCATCACCAGCATCCCCGGCAACCGGCCCTTGCCAAGGTCCAGCCGAAGCAGCGCCTCCGACCGGATATACTCGGCCGTCTCGCCATGCAGATCGGCGCTGTCCGGCACCACCTGCCGCAACACCACGGGGCGCGGCGTGCCTTGCCGGCTGCCCTGCATCACCGCCTGCACATAGCCCGAAGGCCCAAGGCTCAAGGCCGGCCCCATCGCCTTGACGCCCTGGGTCTGTTCATGGCTTTCCAACACCAGCCGCAGGCTTTCGACTTTCAACATCGCCGCCACATCGCCGCCCAGCCGGGCCAGGAACGCATCGAAACTGACCGGTTCCAGCAGCGCCAGCACGGCGCGGTGGACTTGATTGGTGCCGGCGAGGTTTTCGTAAGCGGCGGCGACGACGGTGCGGTGGGTATCCTCCAACCGGTCCAGCCGCGCCTCCAGCCGCTCCATCGCGATGCCTCGCAGATCGACGATGTTGCTGCCAAGCGCGCGTTCATTGGCCGCGATCAGCGCCGCCATCAGATCGGTGTCTTCAAGCACCCGCTCCGGCTCTGCCAAAAGGCGGTCGCGCATGTCCGGATCGATCATTCTGTCCCTGCCCGGTTCACCCTTGCTGCCAGTATAGGGCAAGGCCTTGCGAGGTGTGAGGGGGATTTCGCAAGGCGCGCCTTCGCGGGCGCGGTGAGTCCTGCGGGCCACGGTGGGGGAGTCGGGCTATCGCAAGACCTACGCGCCGTTTGTAGGTCGGGCGAAAGCCCGACTCCCCCACCGCAAATTACAGGATCTTCTGCCCCGTCTTCGCCCAGTCCTTGTTGAACTGGTCCAGTCCCTTGTCGGTCAGCACATGGGAAATCATCGACTTGATCACCGTCGGCGGCGCGGTGATCACATCGGCCCCGATCAGCGCGCATTGGCTGATGTGATTGGCGGTGCGGATCGAGGCCGCCAGGATCTGGGTCTTGTAGCCGTAGTTGTCATAGACCTGCCGGATGTCGCCGATCAACTCCATCCCGTCCATGTTGATATCGTCCAGACGGCCCACGAAGGGCGAGATGAAGGTCGCGCCCGATTTGGCCGCCAGAATCGCCTGATTGACGCTGAAACACAGCGTCACGTTGACCATTTTCCCCTCGCCCGACAGGACCTTGCAGGCCTTCAGCCCGTCCCAGGTCAGCGGCACTTTCACGGTGATGTTCGGTGCGATGGCGGCCAGCTTACGGCCCTCGGCGATCATGTCGTCGGCGTGCTGCGCCACGACTTCCGCCGAAACCGGACCCGAGACGATCGAGCAGATTTCGCGCGTGACTTCCACGATGTCCCGCCCTGACTTCAGGATCAGCGAGGGGTTGGTGGTCACGCCGTCCACCATGCCAAGATCGTTGAGCTCGGCGATCGCCGGGACGTCAGCGGAATCGACAAAAAATTTCATGGGCAGGCCCTTCCCTCGGTTGCGATGCTAGTTACGGCGGTTTACCCCGAAACGGCGGCAGAGGCAAAGGCCGGAGTGGAGTATGGCGTGGCAGAGCGGGTCTTTCAGGCGGGCGATCTGGTCGGCGTCTTGACCACCGAGCCTTTGGGCCGCGTTCTGGACTACCGTTCGCCAGAGGGCGGCTGCGGCACGGGCGACTTTGTCGAGGTGCCATTGGGGCCGCGCCGCGTGCTGGGCGTGGTCTGGGGACCGGGGGAGGGCGGTTATGACCCGGCGAAGATCAAATCCGTCGGCCGTGTTCTGGACGCAGCCCCGATGCGCGAGGAACTGCGCAGCTTCCTGACCCGTGCCGCCGACTACACCCTGACCCCGCATGCCGCCATGCTGCGCCTTGCCACCCGCGCGCCCGGGCTGTTCGATCCGGCACCCCTGCGACGCACCTACCGCCTCGCCGGGCCGGTGCCGAACCAGTTGACCGACACAAGGTTCCGGGTGATCGAGGCGCTGCGCATGGCCGCCGGCCCCCTGATGCTGGGCGAACTCGCCGAGGCCGCCGGAGTGTCGTCCTCGGTGGTAAAGGGCCTGGTGAAGCTGGGCGTTCTGGCTGAAGAGGACGCCCCCCGCGACGCGCCCTATCCCATTCTGGTGCCGGGCGAGGGCCGCCTGCAGGGCGCGCAGGTTGCGGCAGGGGATGCGCTGGTGGCGACAGTGCTGCTGGGCGGCTATTCGGCGACGCTGCTGAAAGGCGTGACCGGGTCGGGCAAGACCGAGGTCTATCTGGAAGCCGTGGCCGAGGTGCTGAAACAGGGCCGCCAGGCGCTGGTGCTGCTGCCGGAAATCGCCCTGACGGCGGATTTCCTGGCGCGGGTCGAGGCGCGTTTCGGCGCAAGGCCCGGCGAGTGGCACTCTGGCCAGACCCAAACCGAACGTCGCCGCTTGTGGAAATCCCTGGGGCAGGGGATACCGCAATTCGTGGTCGGTGCCCGCTCGGCGCTGTTCCTGCCGTTCCGCGATCTGGGGCTGATCGTGGTCGATGAGGAACACGACACCTCCTACAAGCAAGAAGAAGGCGTGCTTTACAACGCCCGCGACATGGCGGTGCTGCGCGCCTCTATCCTCGGTATCCCCATCGTGTTGTCCTCGGCCACGCCTTCTCTGGAAAGCTGGGCCAATGTGGAATCGGGCAAATACGCCCGGCTCGACCTGCCCGCCCGCTTTGGCGTGGCGGAACTGCCGGTGATGAAGGCCATCGACATGCGGACCGAGACCTTGCCCGCCGACCGCTGGATTTCCGAACGGCTGGTGCGGGAAGTGACGCTGCGGATGGAGCGGAAAGAGCAGGCGATGCTGTTCCTGAACCGCCGCGGCTATGCGCCGGTGACTTTGTGCCGCGCCTGCGGGAGCCAGGTCGGCTGCGATCATTGCGACGCGCGGATGGTCGAGCACCGGTTCCTGAAACGGCTCGTCTGCCATCAATGCGGCGCGACCAAGCCGGTGCCGGTGGAGTGCCCGTCCTGCAAGGTATCGGGCCGGATGGCCGCCGTGGGGCCGGGGGTGGAGCGGCTGGCCGAGGAAGTGGCGGCGCGGTTTCCGGAGGCGCGCTTGGCGGTGCTGTCGTCGGACCTGTTCGGTTCCGCCCGGGCGCTGAAGGACGAGATCGTGAAGATCGCGGAAGGCGGCGCGGACATCCTGATCGGCACGCAGATCGTCGCCAAGGGGCATAATTTCCCGCTGCTGACGCTGGTCGGGGTGATCGACGCCGACCTTGGGCTGCAAGGGTCAGACCTGCGCGCGGCAGAGCGGACGTTTCAACTGATGCGCCAGGTGGCAGGCCGCGCGGGACGGGCGGACAAGCCGGGCGAGGCGTTGCTGCAAACCTATCAGCCCGAGCATCCGGTGATCCGCGCCATTCTTGGCGGCGACGAAGAGGCGTTCTGGCGGGCCGAAGCGCGGGAGAGGAAGGCGGCGGGAGCGCCGCCCTATGGGCGGATGGCGGGGATCATCCTGTCCTCGCCCGACGTGGCCCAGGTGTTCGACTTTGGCGCGGAACTTGCCCGCCGCGATGGACCCCTGGCCCGGATCGGAGCCAAAGTGTTCGGCCCCGCCCCGGCGCCGGTGTCGCGAGTGCGCGGACGGCACCGGGTTCGGCTGCTGGTGACAGCAGAGAAGACGGCGCCGTTGCAGGCGGCGCTGGCGGAATGGATCGGGCAGTTGAAGCTGCCGGCCAATCTGCGGCTAGCGGTGGATATCGACCCGCAGAGTTTCTACTGACATCGCGGTTGCCAAGAGTGAAGCAGCGGCGGCTTCGCCAAGTCTTTGCATTGGATAGATTGGGGGTTTCACACCCCCAAACCCCCGTGGAGGTATTTGCACCGCGGTGATGTGCAAAGTGAAGAATCATGGTTAACGAAAAATGAACGAAATTTTATATATTGTGTTATATCAATGTACTATCCAATATTGCACGCGTGCAAGACTGCTGCTTGCACAGCCAACGCATTTCATGGAAGCCTCAAATATCCCCGCCGGAGGCCCTCGGAGGCGAGCGGCAAGGCCGCGCAGCCGACACAAAAGGCGTGGCGAAGCCTCCATTTGTTTCACCACCTGACACTCACGCGAGCCGGTCTGACAAATTGCGCATTTGCCCCTATATTGGCTGCATTCAGGAGGTGAGAGATGTTCTTCACAGACCGCAAGAAGTCGCAGATGGTGGACCCGGCCGACGCTTTGCCAGGCCGTCCCGATCCGATCCCGACCGCCGAGACGCATTTCCTGTCCGGCATCCCGCTTAAATCCCCGGTGCCCGAGGGCTTCGAGGAAGCCATGTTCGGCATGGGATGTTTCTGGGGCGAGGAGCAGAAGTTTTGGGCTACCGGCCGCGTCTGGCTGACCATGGTCGGCTATGCCGGCGGTTTCACCCCCAACCCGACCTACCGCGAGACCTGCACCCAGATGACCGGGCATACCGAGGTGGTGCGTGTGATCTATGATCCCAAGGTCATCTCCTATGCCGAGCTGCTGAAAATCTTCTGGGAAAACCACGACCCGACGCAGGGCATGCGCCAAGGCAATGATGTCGGCTCGACCTATCGCTCGGCAATCTATACCACTTCGGATGCCCAACTGGCGGAAGCCGAAGCGAGCAAACAGGCCTATCAGGCCGCGCTGAGCGCCAGGCGGTTCGGTGCCATCACCACGGAAATCGCGCCCGCCCCGGTGTTCTACTTCGCCGAGGATTATCACCAGCAATACCTCGCCAAGAACCCGGACGGCTATTGCGGCATCGGCGGTACCGGGGTCAGCTGCCCGATCGGCCTGGGCGTGGCGGCGCGCTGACCCGGCATGTTCAGACCGGGCAAAGCTTGACGACAGCGGCCCCCTCGGCCTAAGGCCCGGGGGCCGTTCTGCGAAAGGTCTCCGCCCATGCCCACCTATTCCGCCCTGACCACCGTGACCGGCGAGGCGCGGGCCAATGCCATCGGCATGGCGCTGGAACAGCTGGACCCCAAGCCGGTCGGTGTCGGCGTCTTCGAGATCGAGGATGACAGCGGGCTGTGGGAGATCGGCGTTTATTACACCGAAGCCCCCAACACCGCTCTGCTGGAGCTTGTCGCCTCTGCCTTCGAAGCCCGGCCCTTTGCCTTGTCCGAAGTGCCCGACATCGACTGGGTGGCCAAGGTTCGCCGCGAATTGGCCCCGGTCGAGGCTGGCCGCTTCTTCGTTTATGGCAGCCATGACGTGGACAAGGTGCCAGGAATTGTGGCCTCGGGCGGGCGTGTCCCCTTGCAGATCGAAGCGACCGTGGCCTTTGGCACCGGCCACCATGGCACCACGCTGGGCTGCCTGCGCGCCTTTGACCGGCTGTATGAGGCCGAATTCCGCCCCGCCCGCGTCGCCGATATCGGCTGCGGCACCGCGGTTCTGGCGATGGCGGCGGCGGCGGTTCTGCCGGACGCTCTGGTCATTGCCAGTGACATCGACCAGGTCGCGGTGGATGTGGCCCATGCCAATGTCGCCATCAATCACCTGACCGGGCGCGTGGAATGTCTTGAAGCGGCGGGCTTTGCCCATCCGCGCCTGGCAGAAGCTGCCCCCTATGACCTGATCTTCGCCAATATCCTGAAAGGCCCGCTGATCGAGCTTGCGCACCCCATGGCCGCCCATGCTGCACCGGGCGGAATGGCGATCCTGTCGGGCCTTCTGGTGGTTCAGGCCGAGGCGATAACGGCGGCCTATGTCGCTGCGGGATTCACGCTGACGGCGCGCGAGGACATCGGCGAGTGGTCCACATTGGTTCTGAAACGGCAACAAAGTGTTTCCGTCTGACGGAACGGCCAAGGACACAATTGCCTTTGTCGCGCCACAATCCCGACGCATAAAGACCGTGGTGGGGGTCGGCGTTGGAGTCAAAAATGTCCGACCAGAATATGGTTGAATTCTACAAGCGCGCTGCCCGGCTGGAACAGGATCGGGCTCGCGGGATGGGCTTCGAAGCCGCAGGCACGCTCGGCAGGTCTTATTATACCCGCCCGGCAGCGGCGCGTCGGTCTTTGCTTTGGCCCGCGCTGTTCTTGGTGGTTGTCGCCTTCGTGCTTAAGGGCGCGATCCTGTATGTCACCGGGCCGGAAACCTACTCCGCGCGCGTGGCCGACCTTCAAGCCGCGCCTGGCATGGTGGAACAGATCGGCGGCTGGCTGATGCAGGCCGACCCGGTCACGCTGCAAGTGTCCAAGGTCATCGCCTATGGGGTGACCAAGGCCAAGACCTGACGCCTGCGCCAAGACTTGGTCGCACGGACATCGATCGGTCGCAACGGCCGGTCCGCTATTTTGAGCGAGCGCATTTCAGTCAATCAAAAGGGCGCTGTCCGGTCGGACAGCGCCCTTCATTGGTCGTGCATTGCGTCAGAAGGCTGGGGTCAAAGACCGATCAGCTCCACATCTCCCCGGCACAGGCCGATATCATCCAGCTCGCGGTCGGACAGCGCCGACAGGGC